>JBCBHR010000070.1:1524-7697 GCA_038525365.1 Pseudomonadota bacterium
CCACGCACGGCAATTGCCGTGCCCTGAACGCCATTGCCCGCAAGCAGAATACCGGCGGTCACAAACAGCGGCAAAAATGGGCGAAGCGGGTTCAATGGAAGACGTCCTGGGCGAGCCTTGTGGGTGCTAGCATACGCATAGGAGCAAATCCCGCCGCTTGCTTGACAAATCACGTCGCCCATGCGCTTTTCCGCGCGATTTTCCAGACCATTTGGCACCGGCCCGACAATTTGAAAGTCGTGCGCTGCGGTGTGCCACCTAGCATCGACAAGGACAGATCATGCACCGCTATCGCTCTCACACCTGTGGCGCGCTGCGCGCCGGGGACGCCGGGTCCACCACGCGCCTTTCCGGCTGGGTGCACCGTGTGCGCGACCATGGGGGCGTGCTGTTCATCGATTTGCGCGACCACTACGGCATCACGCAGGTGGTCGCCGATCCGGATAGCCCCTGCTTTGCCGAAGCAGAAAAGGTACGCGCCGAATGGGTGATCCGCATTGACGGTGACGTGAAGGCCCGCGACGGCGCGGCGGTGAATGCCGATTTGCCGACAGGCGAGATCGAGGTTTTTGCCCGTGATCTGGAAGTGTTGTCATCGGCTGCTGAATTGCCGTTGCCGGTCTTTGGTGAGCCGGATTATCCAGAAGACATCCGCCTGAAATACCGCTTTCTCGATCTGCGCCGCGAGACGCTGCATCACAACATCATGATGCGCACCAAGATCATCGCCGCCATGCGCGAAAAAATGACAGCGTCAGCTTTCACCGAGTTTTCAACGCCGATCCTAACGGCGTCATCGCCGGAAGGCGCGCGTGACTTCCTCGTGCCGTCACGCCTGCACCACGGCCAGTTCTACGCGCTGCCGCAGGCGCCACAGCAATATAAACAGCTCATCATGATGAGCGGCTTTGATCGCTATTTCCAGATTGCGCCGTGTTTCCGCGATGAAGATCCGCGCGCTGATCGCCTCCCCGGTGAATTCTACCAACTCGACCTCGAAATGAGCTTTGTTGAGCAGGAAGACATTTTGACCACGGTCGAGCCGGTGATGCGCGACGTCTTTAAGGATTTCGCAGACGGCAAGCCGGTCTCCGAAACTTTCCGCCGCATTCCATATGATGAGGCGATCCGCAAATATGGCTCAGA
This sequence comes from Pseudomonadota bacterium, assembly GCA_038525365.1. Taxonomy (GTDB): domain Bacteria; phylum Pseudomonadota; class Alphaproteobacteria; order Rhizobiales; family Rhizobiaceae; genus JBCBDX01. The sequence goes on from JBCBHR010000070.1 coordinate 2,671, forward strand.
CAAGCCGGACCTGCGCATCCCCATTGAGATGCAATCCGTTGCCGAGCACTTCCGTGGTTCGGGCTTCAAGGTCTTCGCCAACATCCTTGCCAGTGACGACAAAGCTGACGTCTGGGGCATTCCGGTCAAGGGCGGAGGTTCACGCGCCTTCTGCGACCGGATGAACTCTTGGGCGCAAGGCGAGGGCCAGCCGGGGCTTGGCTACATCTTCTGGCGCGAAGAGGGCGGTGCCATCGAAGGCGCTGGCCCGATCGCGAAAAACATCGGACCGGAGCGCACCGAAGCGCTGCGCAACCAGCTTGGGCTTGAGCCGGGCGACGCGGCATTCTTCGCCGCCGGTGACCCGAAAAAATTTGCAGGCTTTGCCGGTGACGCCCGCGTGCGCGCCGCCGAAGAACTCGACCTGATCGACCGCGACCGCTTCGACCTGTGTTGGATCGTCGACTTCCCATTTTATGAGTGGGACGAAGACAACAAGAAAATCGAGTTTTCGCACAACCCGTTCTCCATGCCGCAAGGTGGGATGGATGCGCTCGAAAAAGCGCAGGCTGCGGGGAATGACGCGCTGCTTGGACTGAAAGCCTACCAGTATGATCTTGTGTGCAATGGCTTTGAGATCGCATCTGGCGGCATCCGCAACCATCTGCCCGAAACCATGGTCAAGGCGTTCGACATTGCGGGCATGTCGCGTGAAACCGTCGAAGAACAGTTCGGCGGTCTTTATCGCGCCTTCCAATATGGCGCACCGCCACATGGCGGCATGGCCGCCGGTGTCGACCGTGTTGTGATGCTGCTGCTGGGTGCAAAAAACCTGCGCGAAATCACCATGTTCCCGATGAACCAGCAGGCCGTAGACTTGCTCATGGGCGCGCCGGGCGGTGCCTCAAACGAGCAGTTGCTGGAATTGAACATGCGGATCATTCCGAAAAAAGACTGAGCCGACGTCGATAAAAAAACCCCGCTAAAGCAGACGCTTGGCGGGGTTTTTCGTTTCTATGGTTTGGGTCACTCAGCGCGGATATCGAGCGACAATGTCTCGATCAGCTGTGCCGGATTACCGCTCATGGCGGGCCCTGCAAGCGCCATAACCGGTATGGGGGCTGCCGGTTGCGCTTCAACGATCAATTTGCCCGGATTGTCCAGAAACGCACCAACGGCGGCTGTAGCTTTCGCCGCAAACGCGGGTGACTGGAGCTGCGCCAGACCGAGTGGCAGCATGCCTTTGGCAAACGCCTTCATGCCCTCGGCATCGGTGCCCTGCTGCGCGCCAAAGAACTCCAGAAGCTTGTTGGTCAGTGAAGCATCGCTGACGGTGATTGCAGCGCCGGTGATCTCCAACTGCTGCATCAGACCGAGCATCGCCATGCCGGCTGCCTGATCGTTTTCAGCGGTCGCATTGATCTTCTGCATCGCGTCAACGAGTTCCATCGTATAGCCGCCGAGGCCAAGATCGATCTCAAGACCGGCTGCGTTGTCGACGTCAATCAGGAAGTCTTCGATGCCAAGCGCACCGCTTTCTGCCGCCCATGTCGCGTTCATGGTGATGTCGCCGGTCAGTGTGTCATAGCCGAGCGAGGAGAGCGCAGCTTGCGTCTGTGCATCGTCGAAAACGACAGGATTGAGTTCGAAGTCGCTTGCGACGACCGATGATGTCCACACTTGGCCTGGCGCATAAGGACCGACTTTCAGTTCGACACCGGCCATGCTGAAGCCGAGCACGCCATTTTCGCTGACCGCAATCGGCCCGACAAGCATGGTGTCGAAAAGCCCGCTGCGCGCGATCGGGTCGGTCTCGCTCACCGGCGCAATCACATAATTAGTGACTTGGATGTCGCCGACGGTGAATTCGGTACCGCTGTCATTGACGGTGAATGATGGGACAGTTGCCGTATCGATTGTGTATCCGCCATCGCCAGTCGCCTGAACACCTGTGAGGACCAGCTCTGAAATCGTGAACGCCTCTTCGGAGCCCGAATTGAACGTGGCGCCGGAAATCGTGACCGTGTCACCTGATGTTGCGACGCTGCCGCCTTCGATGCTCGATCCCTGATAGCCAAGCTGGGTGTTGAGTGCAGTGACAACGTCATCGCCCACCAGTTGGGCGTGTGCCGGTGCTGCGGCAAAGCTGATGGCGGCCAGGGCCGTCGAGAACGTGAATATAGATTTGGCGGCAGAACGCATGCGCGCAATCCTCTCTGTGTATGTGTGTCCGAATTTGCCAGCATGCATGTGACGCAAGGCAAACCCGTTTGTCCATGGATAGTTTTTGCAACGCGATTATGTCCGGCGGGAAAATTTGATTGGAATTGCACGGGAATATCCATCATGTGGGCGCTGCGCCCTGCCGTTGGACGAAGCAGGGCCCAACCGAATGGGGGCAGATTTGCACATCGTTCAACCACGTCTCGTGTGTCTCTTCGCGCTCGTTTTCAGTGTGATGGCCGCATGGATCGTTCCAGCCCTTGCGGCGCCCAAACTTTATGACGGCATCACCTATTCGCGAGGCTTGAAGCTCGACGTCTACGCGCCGGAAAACACCCGTGGCGGTCCATTCGGCCGCAAAAAGCCGGTTGTCGTCTACATCCATGGCGGCGGCTGGGTGAAGGGCGACCGGAAACGGGTCTACAACCAGCCCAATTGGTTGACATCGCGCGGCTATGTGTTCGTGGCCATCGATTACCGCAAGATCCCGACAACGAACATTGATGGTCAGGTCAAGGACGTTTTGGCAGCGCTCAACTGGGTGAAACGCAACATCCGCCGCTATGGCGGAGACAATCGGCGCGTGGTTCTGATGGGGCATTCAGCAGGTGCGCACCTGTCGGCATTGGTCGCAGCGCAGGGCCGAGTCGGATGGTTGCGCGGCATCATCCCCAATGATGTCCAAGCCTATGATCTGATAGCCTACGCCACCAAGCGCGGCTCGATTGGCTCCATGTTTGGCACGGCATTTTCCAATGAGCCGAAAAACTGGATACGCTGGTCACCGGCGACGTATGCGCGCCGGGCCGGGCGGCTGCCTCCGCATCTGGTCCTCTATTCGCGAAGCCAGGGCGAACGCCGACGGTCGATCTCCATTGGTTATGCAAATCTGCTGAAAGGTCGTGGAACCCGCGTCGAGGTTTTCCACGGCACAGCTTACTCACACGGTGCCATTGCAGCGCGTTTGGGCCGCTCCGGCGATGCCGCATCGCAAGCCATTGAGCGATTCCTCGCCCGGGTCATGCGCTGATGGCACGTATATTGGTGACCGGTGCCGGGCGTGGCATCGGCAATGCACTCATTACTGAGGGTGTGCGACGCGGGCACACCATGGTGGCATCAGTCCGCTCGCCCACCGAAATGGCCGACGGCGTGACAATGCTCCAGTTTGATGTGACGGATCGCGCGGCGGTCAACGCGGCGGCGGATCAGTTGGCCGGACCCCTTGATGTGCTCATCAACAATGCAGGCGTCATCGGCCCAGACCGCCAAGCGCCGCTCGACATGGATTTCGAAGGGTTCGCCGACACGCTCGCCATCAACACGATTGCGCCGCTTGCGGTCACCCACGCCTTCCTGCCGAATTTGCGGATGGCCGCTGCGCCACTGGTTGCGATGATCTCGTCCCAGATGGGGCGGCTTGCCTACCAAAAGTCTGACCGCATTGCCTATCGCGCGTCCAAGGCTGCGCTCAACAAGGTGATGCAGGGACTGGCGACCGATTTGCGTGGTGAAAACATCTGTGTTCGCTCACTTGACCCCGGTTGGGCACGCACGGACATGGGCGGCGGCGAAGCGGACATCTCACCGGCGCAAAGCGCGTCTGGCCTGATGGACATAATCGAGGCGTCGACCATGGACGACACGGGCAGCTTCGTGAACTATGCAGGCGAAACGATACCATGGTGACCATGCATGAGTGACTTGCTCCTTAAAACCGACCTCCCGGAAATCACAAAAGGCCGCCGTTTTGACGCTGAGGTCGACGGGCTGTTCAAGGCTGATGGCAAGGATTTTGTCACGCGCCCGGTGGACGCCCTCGACGTCAGTCTGCAGGGCATCCCCGGTGATATCCATGGTGGCTTTGATCGAAAATCCGGCGGTCGCGAACCCTGGTATCCACGTGGCACCGTGATGCGCAACGAACGTCAGGTTTCCATCGTTTGCCGCGATGAACTCGCTGTTGTCGCCGAGACGATGGGCCTTGACCGCATCGAGCCAGAATGGATCGGGGCAAACATCACGCTAAAAGGCGTGCCGCACCTGTCATTCCTGCCACCGTCCACGCTGCTGTTCTTTGAGGGCGGCGCGACGATCAAGGTCGATTTCATGAACGGCCCTTGCCGGTTTGCGGGCGAAGCGATTGCCCGCCATGTCGGCCGCCCCGGCGATGACACGATTGCGCTTGGCTTTCCAAAGGCCGCAAAGCGCCGTCGCGGTGTTGTTGCCTGGATTGAAAAAGCGGGCACGATCACAATGGGCGAAAAAGTTCGCGTCCAAGTCGCCGAGCAATGGATTTATCCGGGCCCCTGAAGGGGTTCCTCGACCGGAATGTCGGCGTCCATCGCATCATCTTCAAACGTCAGGAACCGTGTGCCCTGCCAGTGCTGGATAACGTCGTTGATGTCATCGAGCACAAAGTGCCGCGCGCTGTCGCGGTCATAGCCATCGTCAAGCATCTCGTCATAGTCCGTGTGCACATGGCGGATATAGGCAACCAGCGAAAGCCACACCGCCGTTTGCGCCTGTAGAGATCGCAGACGCTGCCGGTTGGCCATGGCGCGCACCTTTTGCCCATCTTCCATCGGCATCATCGGCGCAAGCGCCGTCAGCGTCTCGTTGACGATTTTTTGCCGCTTGGTGGTCATCGATTTGCACAGGCGTTGATGAAATGACACCGAAGCGTCACACGGCATCGCTTGCTTTCGGTGAAAAATGATATAAACATATCTTTATGTCTTTTTCGAAGCCCATTCCCGAAAGCCGTCGTGGTCTCGACGAGCTCGTCGAGACAGATCGGGAGGGCGGCGGGTAGGGGCAGGGTG
>JBCBHR010000071.1:0-7667 GCA_038525365.1 Pseudomonadota bacterium
GGAGTCCGGCGGCTATGCGGGCGTTGGCTATCTCGCCAAACGCGGACTTTTTTCAAAGCCGCGTGTCGACCATGTCATCATCCCTGAACCGCTCAACAAGGATCGCATTTGTCTCGGCCATCGCGGCGTCTGGTGGGCGGAGATCGAAACCCATGGCCGCATCGCGCATGGCTCCATGCCGTTCCTCGGTGACTGTGCCGTACGGCACATGGGGGCGGTGATGGAAGCCTTTGAGCGCGATCTTTTCCCTGCGCTTGACCAGAAGCAAACGGTGATGCCGGTCGTGCCCGAAGGCGCCCGCCGATCAACGATGAACTTCAACGCAATCCATGGCGGCCAGTCCGATGATCACAGCGGGCTCCCCTCACCCAATGTGCCCGACAGCTGTAAGCTGACGATTGATCGGCGGTTTTTGCTCGAAGAAGATCTGGGCTCCGTGAAAGCCGAAGTCGCCGCAATCCTGGACCGTCTGCGCCACGAGCGCCCCAAATTCGACTACACGCTGCGTGATGTGATGGAAGTCCTGCCGACCATGACGGAGCGCGACGCACCGGTCGTTCAAGCCGTCGAAGCTGCCATCCGCGATGAGTTCGGCAAGGAACCCGACTACGTCATCTCGCCCGGCACCTACGACCAAAAGCACATCGCGCGCCTCGGCCACCTGCACGACTGCATCGCATATGGCCCCGGCATCCTTGATCTGGCGCATCAGCCCGACGAATGGATTGCCATAGAAGACATGGTCCAATCCGCCAACGTCATGGCCAACGCCCTGCATGCACTGCTGACAGGCGGGAAAGAACCTGCTTAACTTCACGCAAAGTCATCCTCGGGAGGTTGTTATGACGACACGGTTTGCTGTTCTTGGTGCCATCACCGCATCTCTGCTGGCTACGTCTGCGGTGTTGGCGGCGCGCACCGATCTTGCAATCGGCATGGTGCTGGAGCCACCGCATCTTGATCCGACAGCCGGTGCCGCAGCAGCCATTGACGAGGTGGTCTATGCAAATGTGTTTGAGGGGCTCACCCGAATTGGCCGCGATGGGAGCGTACAACCTGCGCTTGCCGAGACTTGGACGATCGCCGACGACGGCCTGACCTACACATTCAACTTGCGCGACGGCGCGACCTTCCACGATGGCACCGCGCTCGATGCGGGTGACGTCGTTTTCTCGCTGGATCGCGCACGCGGCGACGAAACGACCAACGCACAGAAGACGCTGTTTGAAGCCATCGCAAGTGTGGAAGCAACCAATGACGACACGGTTGTTGTGACGCTTTCGCGCCCACAGGGTTCATTCCTTTACAATATGGGCTGGGGCGACGCGGTGATCGTCGCGCCAGAATCAGCCGACGACAACAAGGAAAATCCGGTCGGTACAGGTCCATTCAAATTCACCAATTGGGCCAAGGGGTCGGCGGTGCAACTCGACCGCTATGACGGTTACTGGGGCGAGGCTCCTGCACTGGAGACCGTGACCTTCCGCTTCATTCCAGATGCGGCTGCAGCCACCTCAGCGATGTTGGCAGGCGACGTGCAGGCCTTCCCAAATCTACCGGCACCGGAGAGCATACCCGTCTTTGAGGCTGACACGCGCTTCAACGTGGTGATCGGTTCAACGGAAGGCGAAACAATCCTTTCAACGAACAACGCAAAACCCCCATTCGACAATCTCAAGGTGCGCCAGGCGCTCGCCCATGCAATCGACCGGCAGGCGATCATCGACGGGGCCATGTTTGGCCTTGGCACGCCGATTGGCACCCATTTCGCGCCCCATCACCCCGCATATGTCGAGTTGGTGGAGACATATGAATACGACCCTGAAAAATCCAAAGCGCTGCTCGCTGAAGCGGGATTTGCCGACGGGATCAAAGGCACGCTGAAACTGCCACCACCATCATACGCCCGCCGTGGCGGCGAAATCATCGCATCACAATTGCGCGAAGTCGGCATCGACATGGAGATTGTGCCCGTTGAATGGGGCCAGTGGCTGGAGCAGGTCTTCAAAGCCAAGGACTATGACCTGACAATCGTCTCACACACCGAGCCAAACGACATCGGCATTTACGCGCGCGACGACTACTATTTCCAATACGCCAATGCCGATTTCAACGCCGTGATGGAAGAGCTGGACAGCACCGCCAATGAGGGCCGCCGCTACGAGCTCTTCCGCAAAGCGCAGGAGATCATTACCAATGACGCGGTTAACGGCTACCTCTTTCAACTCGCAAAAAACGGCGTCTGGGACGCAAAACTGGAAGGCATGTGGGAGAATTCACCCGTGCAGGCCAATGATGTGACGGGGGTCCGCTGGGTGGACTGAGGGCGGACGATTCTGCTGCTTGGGCATACCGGAGCCAAACGTGGCAATCAAAATTCACGCCCCTTGCGCGCCATCACCGCCTCACCGTAGCTTCAAGCCATGTTTGCCTATGCCGCGCGCCGACTACTGACTGTCCTTGTCACGCTGTTTGCGGCCAGCATCATCATTTTTGCGGTCCTTCAAGTCATACCCGGTGACCCGGCGCGACTTATGCTGGGCATCAACGCCACGGACGACGCAGTGGCAAATTTGCGTGAACAACTGGGGCTGAATGCTCCGGTCTATGCGCGCTATTTCAACTGGCTTGCGGACATGGCGCGCGGGGATTTTGGCGTGTCCTACACCTACTCCGCGCCGGTGCGTGAACTGGTGGGCGAACGCATCGTCGTGTCGCTGCCGCTAGCGATCCTCGCGCTCACACTATCAACGCTTGTCGCCATTCCGGTCGGCATTTTCACCGCCGCGCGCCACGGCACCGCGACCGACACGGCCGCGATGGCGGCCACGCAATTCGGCATTGCGATACCCAATTTCTGGTTTGCACTCTTGCTGGTCTACATCTTCGCCATCACCTTGCGGTGGGTTCCGGCAGGCGGTTTTCCTGGATGGGAAGATGGCGTTCTGCCCGGCCTGCGCGCGCTCATCCTTCCAGCCATTGCGCTGGCCTTGCCCCAAGCAGCGATCCTGTCACGGGTCACGCGTTCAGCGCTTCTTGAAACGATGCGCGAAGATTACATCCGCACCGCGCGGGCAAAGGGCCTGCCACAGCGCCGGGTGCTCTGGCATCACGCGCTTCGCAATGCCCTGATCCCGGTCCTGACGATCATGGGCCTGCAATTTGCATTTCTGCTGGCAGGCACGATCATCATCGAGAACGTCTTTTACCTGCCGGGCCTTGGGCAATTGGTGTTTCAGGCCATCCAGCGGCTCGATCTCATCGTTGTGCAAAGCGTGGTCATTCTGCTGGTCGGCGCGGTAATCACAGTCAATTTCTTCGTCGACCTCGCCTATGCTTGGGCAGACCCGCGGCTGAGGCACCGCACGCAATGAGCGACCGCGATCTCATCGCCACCGAGCATGACGATCTGGGTCAGCTGTTCCGCCGCGCGCTGCGCAATCGGTCGTTTTTGATTGGCTTGATCATCACGCTGGTGGTGATCGCCGTTGCGATGATCTCGTTTGTCTGGACGCCCTATGACGTCACCAAGCTGACAATCGCAGACCGACTGAAACCACCATCGGCCCACCACTGGTTCGGCACGGACCACTTCGGTCGCGATATCGCTTCCATGATCATGGAAGGCGCGCGCAATTCCATTGCAGTCGCCCTTGTCGCAGTTGCCATCGGCACGGTGATCGGCGTGCCAGTCGGCTGTTGGGCAGCGGCCAAACGTGGCGCGATTGATGAAGTGCTCATGCGGTCGTCTGACGTGGTCTTTGCGTTTCCCGCCCTTCTGTCCGCTGTCATGATCACTGCCATCCTTGGCCCCGGCGCGATCAATGCGATCATCGCCATCGGCATCTTCAACATCCCGGTGTTCGCCCGCGTGGCACGTGGCGCGGCGCTGGCCATCTGGCCACGAGAGTTCATTTTGGCCGCACGCGCATCGGGCAAGTCTCAGGCCCGCATCACGCTGGAACACATCCTTCCCAACATCGCCAATCTGCTCCTCGTGCAGGGCACAATCCAGTTCTCTCTCGGCATCTTGGCAGAGGCCGGGCTGTCCTATGTCGGCTTGGGTGCGCAGCCGCCAAACCCCTCCTGGGGCCGCATGCTGTCTGAGGCGCAAACCATGATGGCAGTCGCCCCACAAATGGCGATTGCGCCCGGCGTTGCAATCATCGTCGCGGTCCTCGGCCTCAACCTTTTGGGCGACGGCCTGCGCGACGTGCTCGACCCGAAACTGCGCCGGGAGCGGTGAGCGTGTCAGACCCGGTCCTACAGATCACGAACCTGCAACTGTCCATCGGCCAAAATCCGATCCTGCGTGACATTGATTTGACGGTTCAGCCAGGGTCCGTGCACGCGGTGGTTGGCGAAAGCGGGTCCGGCAAATCCATGACGGCGCTGGCGACGATGGGACTTCTGCCACAAGAGGCTGCGGCGCGGGGCGAGATCAGTTTTGGCGGACACAATCTGCTGACGTTGACTGAACCGGACATGTGCATGTTGCGCGGCGACGATATCGGCATGGTGTTTCAGGAACCGATGACCGCACTGAACCCCGTCAAAACCATCGGCGAGCAAGTGGCAGAGGGCATCCGTTGGCACACGAACGCGAGCCGCCGAGAAGCGGAAGACCGCGCGGCGCATACCTTGGAGCGCGTCGGGCTTCCCAAGGCCAAATTTCCGCTGGAACGTTATCCGCATGAACTGTCTGGCGGCCAGCGCCAGCGCGTTGTCATTGCCATCGCATGCGCGCTCAAGCCGAAACTCCTGATTGCCGATGAGCCAACAACGGCACTTGATGTGGTGCTGCAAAAGCAGATCCTCGATCTTCTGCGTGATCTGGTTGAAACCGACGGCACGGGCCTCATCCTCATCAGCCATGATCTGGGAGTGGTTGCGGAAATGGCCGATGACATCACCATCATGCGCGAAGGTGAGATCCGTGAGAGTGGTCGCGCGATCGATGTGCTGCACCATCAACGGCATGCCTACACACGGCAGTTGGCCGAAGCGTCAATTCATGTGCCGCTATGGAAAAACCGCAAGGAGGCAGACGCTGGTGTTGCACAACCGCTCCTGACGGTATCGCGCGTGACCAAGGATTATCCCGGCAAACGCACCGGCCTATTCCATCGCGGCGAACCGTTTCGCGCCGTCGATGAAGTGTCGTTTGCGATTCCTGAGGGCCGGTCGGTCGGTCTGGTGGGGCGCTCAGGCTGCGGCAAGTCCACGCTGGCCCATATGATCCTCGCGCTCGACAATCCAACCAGCGGCCACATCAGCGTCGATGGCATCGACACGGTGCATCACGGCGGTGATCAGGCGGTAAATCTGCGTCGATCCATGCAGGTTGTGTTTCAGGACCCGTATGGCTCGTTCAATCCGCGGCGCACGGTGGAGTGGCTCGTTTCCGAACCGTTGCACACTCTACCCGACACGCCTACGCGCCAAGAGCGGCGCGAGCGCGTGGCGTTTGCGCTGGATGAGGTAGGCATGTCGACCGACGCGATGCATCGTTACCCGCACGAGTTTTCCGGCGGCCAAAGGCAGCGGCTCGCGATTGCCCGCGCCATCATCACGCGGCCAAAGCTCGTAGTCGCCGACGAACCAGTTTCTGCGCTCGATGTTTCAATCCGTGCACAAATTCTCGACCTCTTCGCGAAACTCAATGACGATCTGCGGATCGCTTTCCTTTTCATCACCCATGATCTGACAGTCGCCCGCGCTATAACGCATGAGGTGATGGTGATGCATGATGGGCAGATCGTGGAGCATGGACCCTCACAAACCGTGCTGGACAACCCGCAATCTACGGCGGCGCAAGCGCTCATCGAGGCCGCCCCGGATTTACGCAAGGCAATTGTCAGGCGCCGCGCAACCGCTGCTCAGTGAGCGATAAGCCGAAACCAAATGGCAAGCGCCAGCATGCCACAACCGTTCCAGAACGCCGCGTCCGCGATCCGCAGGCATCGGCGGATATCGGCTTCGCCTGCGTCCTTGCGGCCGGCATCGTTCATGAACCGTTCGTCGGCCACGTCGCCGTGATAAGTCCGAGGGCCGCCCAGCGACAAGCCTGACACCGCAGCCATCGCACTCTCCGGCCAGCCTGCATTCGGGGAACGGTGGAGCTTTGCTTCCTTAGATATCTGACAACCGCTTTTGGCGTAGGCAACGGGTCTCGCGAGCACGATCAAAAGCGCACTCAGCCGCGCCGGTGGCCAATTGGCCAAATCGTCAAGCTTCGCCGATGCCCAGCCAAATGCACGATGTTTTTCCGTCATATGACCAATCATGGAGTCAGCCGTGTTGATCATCTTGTACGCAAACAAACCTGGCAATCCAAGCAACACATACCAAAAAGCAGGCGCAACAACGCCATCGGAGAAATTCTCCGCTAGGCTCTCAATTGCGGCGCGCGAAACACCGGCTTCATCCAGCGTCTTTGGATCGCGCCCAACGATCATTGAAACCGCCGCACGTCCTCCATCAAGACCGCCGTCACGCAGACCGTCGGCGACGGCGCGCACATGGTCGAGCAGCGATTTGTGCGCAAAAAACACGGCAACGATCAGCACCTCCAGAAGAACACCAGCGATGCCCGCGCGCCCAAGAGCACTCGACAAGGAAAGACCGAGCAACAAAGCGCTCAAGACCGAGCCGATGATGAACAGAATACCGTTCCGTTTCCTCGCCGTTTCCGGCTGTTCGTCAACATTCAAGCGACGATCCGCCCAGCCGATCACGCCACCAAACAGCACGACCGGATGCGGCAAACGACGCCAAAGCCAGTCAGGATCGCCGATGAGGCGGTCAAGCAGAAGCGCGGCGAGCAATATCGACGGCATGAGCAACAAGGCGACATCAAGCGATGCCATCAGGTGCTCGCGCTTAATAAGGCGCGGTCTAGCCGCGTGAACGCCGCTTCACTGCCAGGCAAACCAAAGCGGAGCCATGTCTGCGCGTAATCAAAGGTGCGGGCCAGAATGCGATGCTCAGCGAGGTGTTTTGCGATGTGGGCTGCTTGCGGGTGCGCCGCGGTGACGAATAGGTCCGTCTGGCCAATCATCACGAACCCCGCGCTTTCAAGCCGACTACGCAGCACTAGAGCTTCGGAATTCGCCCATTCGCGGTTCCGCGCGATCCACCGTTCGTCCCGCATCGCCAAGACGCCCAGATGCAGAGCCGCGCCCGACACCGCCCATGGCCCCAGCATCTTTTCTATCTTCGCGATCACTTCAGGATGGCCCACGGCGAAGCCAAGGCGCACACCTGCAAGGCCGAAAAACTTGCCAAAGGACTTAAGCACCACCACATTCTTTTGCGCACTGAGGCCAACCAATGATCGGTCAGGCGCAACGTCAGCAAATGCCTCATCAATGACGATGACGTTCCCCAAATCGACGCACCGCTGAACGTCGCCAGAAGACCATACCCGACCATCGGGATTGTTGGGATTGCCGACGACGACAATGTGCCCTCCACCTGCGGTCGCGTCCAAACTCGGCACAGGTTCTACGGCGCGTTCAGCCCGCGAAAACACCTGCGCATACTCGCCATAGGTGGGCGCGACGATCTGTGCGGACGCCTTTGGCCAGATGTGAGGGAGCCACTGGATGATCGCGCCGTAGAACCTGTGCCGAGTTTGGACGCGACCGCAGGTGGAGGGCACATTG
>JBCBHR010000072.1:0-7592 GCA_038525365.1 Pseudomonadota bacterium
GACGTCTTCGACATAGTCGTTGCCAGCTTTGTCGGTCAGCGTGATTTTGACGGTGAAGCTTGCATCGCTTTCAAAGTCGATGTCGGCGCCAGGCGCCACAACGATCTTGTTGCCGTCCAGCGCGAAGTTGCCGGAAGCATCAACCATGGACCACGTGAAGGCTTCTTCGCCATCCGGGTCGACCGGCGTCATGGAAGCAACTTCAGTGCCTTCTGCGGCGCCTTCGGTGACAGATGCAGATACAAAGATGTCTGTTGGCGCTTCGTTGGCGAGTTCGCCATTGTAGATGTCGCCGCCAGAGATTTCGTAGTTGATGTCGTCAGCTGTAGAGCCGCTGTCGATGCGCGCTGCTGTCTGCAGCAGGTCATTGGCTTCGTCATCGACGAGAGCTTTGTACTCAGGCGCTTCGGTGAATTCGACGACCAGCTGTTCGCGCGTGATCGGGTCAACCGGATCTTGCAAGCGTGCGAGCCAGAAGTCGAAACCGGCTTGGTCTGACGGGCGTCCGAGGATGGAAAGGTACAGGGTCGACAGGAAGTCGCCATCAGACAGGTCAGAGCCGAAGTTTTGTTCGTACTCGTCAGATGACAGCCAATCGGAGATCGAAAGGATCAGCGCATCTTTATAAGACAGGCCAGGATTGTTTTCTTGAACATCGCGGAAGATGTCGGTCCAGAACGTCAGGCCGTCATCGTCTGGCGTACGGTCGAAGATGGCTTGGTACAGGCGGATAACGGAGCGTACGTCGTTGGCCTGCAGCAGCAGTGACGCAGCGAGGTCTTCAAAGCCCTCTTCTTCCGTCGCAGCCGCATCAACGCGGCCCATGCCGAGCTGGATTTGGCTGGCGGACGGCGTCTCGCGCAGAATTGCCTCGTAATAGGCAATGATATCAGAGTTTGTAGCCATGATCAGACCTTTCCCGTGTCATGCTATCGTCCGCAAAGCGGACAAATCCCTATCTGGCGGAATCAAGATACAATCCGCCCCTCGGCGGCGGGGATACAGCAAAGTGCATACAGCTGCAATATTGAAATTGCTGTACCCCTTGAAAAATCGCGCCCATCGACAGTTGCCGCAGGTTTCGCAAGGTAACGTGGCATGTGTGCAACAGTCGCCCTGCCCGCGCTTAGCGATGGGGTTTTATAACTGTATACAAGTATGATAATATTTTCTTATAGCGCTATAGGTGTATCGTTTTCTACACCTATGCAGTTCGGGGAGCGCAGGACATGAAGGTGATTTCGCTGGTCTCGCAGAAAGGCGGCGTCGGCAAGACAACGCTGGCAACGGCGCTTGCGGTGGAGGCAACACGGCGCGGCCAGTCCGCCCTGCTCCTTGATATCGATCCCCAAGCCAGTGCCAGTTTCTGGATGGACAATCGCGAGGACAAGCAGTTGGCCGTCACCGCAACGCCAGCCTCTCGTCTGCGTCATGTTTTGGCCGCCGCCGGTGATGCGGGCGCCGACTATGTCTTCATCGACACGCCGCCGTTTGCCAAGGATATCGCCTTTGAGGCGGCAAGCGTCGCCGACATGGTCCTGATCCCCGCAAAACCGGCGGTTTTAGACATAGTGGCGATGTCAAAGACCGTCGAGCTGATCCAGACATTGGCAAAGCCAGCGGCTGTGGTTTTGACATTTTGCCCGCCTGCAGGGCGTGAATTGGCCGAAGCTGCCGAAGCCGTTGATGGGCTTGGTGCAACACTGGCGCCTGTGCGTATTGGTAGCCGCATCGCCTTTTCACGGGCCCAGCAATCGGGGCTGACGGCCCAGGAATTGCAGCCATCGGGCAAGGCAGCCGAAGAGATAGAAAGCCTTTACGATTATATGCGTATACACCTATAGGCATATGAATGCCGATCTGTATGGGAGCACCCGACAATGGCAGCAAAATCAAAAAAGAAACCGGGCGGCCTTTTGGCTGCAGTCCAGAAAGCATCCAAGCCCGACAGCGTTGTAGAAACTCCGTCCGCGGACGTCCTCACGATGCGCGCTCCGGAGACAAAATCCTTCGACGGTGGTGATGTTTTGGCTGCAACGATCGATGGTCCGCCGTCGGTGCAGTCGGAAGCGTTAAATTCGAAACGACGGAAACCGGCTTCAGCTCCAAGTCGCAAAAATACACGGCTCATCGCAGGACATTTTGATCCGGAAGTTGCCAGGCAATTGCGCATGTTGGCGGCCGAAGAGGACACCACAATTCAGGAGCTTCTGCGCGAAGCGCTCGATCTGCTCTTTGCCAAAAAAGGGAAAGCTCAGATCACTGCGTTGATGCAGTCCCATCGATAACTCTGAGCATGCACACATGTTCCGGCTCAATCGCCGGTGAGTCAAGCGTGAAGCGATTTTGTCAAAAAAAGACGTTTTTACAGGTTTTTCTAGTTTTTACATAGGTTTTAGGGGAAAAACATCATTCTAAAACAATGGGTTATACCCTGTTTTCGGATTGATGTACGCTTTTGACAGATTGATGTACGGCGTTGACAGATTGATGTACGGTTTTTGCGGATTGATGTACGGTCTGACAATACCGGTTCCGATGCCGTCAAAAGCAATTTTCTGGCTAAGTTTTTGTTCCGATTCGCGAATCGGTGACGGGGCCTCAGTTCAATCAGCGTGCTTTTCGCCTCGGAGGGCCGGGACTGAAGTACGGCCATTTTGGCGAATTTTGACAGAACGAAGTACGGCGTTTTTGTCAAAAATACAGCGATTGATGTACGCCGTTTTTGTCAAAACTCACCGCTGACACACAGCGCGCCGCGTCGCCCTCAGATGAGCTGTTTTTGCGGCGGAGCGTTTCCACTGCCGCTGCCGTTCCCGTTCCCGTTGCCATTGCCACCGCGGTTTTCAGCAGACAGTGCCTGCGGCTCGCGGCGTTTCATGCGCAGCACCGCATCATCATGGCCACGGATGAGCGTCAGATCATAGTCTGGGATCGGATCGAGTTCCGCATTGGAGACAATTGTCTCAACGGCCTTTTGAAACTTGGCGATGGGCAGTTTCGTGCCTGAGCGGTAGTGCAGATCGGCCATGGTGTAAAACGCTTCGCCCTGGCCTGCCGCCTTGCGCGCCAGCCGGTAGATGAAGCGCGCAATGGGTTTGGCGATCAGGAAATAATCCGGGTTCAGCGTCAGGATGGAGGGTGCGCCATCGGGTTTGACCACGCCGTCATAGACCCAGGACGGCACATCGATCTCGACGGTTTCAATGCGGTCCTGTGTGGTGCGTGAGACCACCTTGTAGCGGCCGATCAGCGGAAAACTTTGGGTTTCGCGCCGTTTGCCGCCCGACAGATTGGTGATCTTGATGCGGGTGGCCTGCAACCGGTCGAGTGCGCGTTCCAGTTCCACATATTGTTTGCCACCGGTGCCGCGGCGGCAAAATTTGAGGATCTGAGCCGCTGACGGGCGATAGGTCAGCGAGGGCAGGCTGGGTCGTTGGCCCTTTTTCTCCGCAATGCGATAGCGGCGCATCTCTTCTGCCAGATGCGAGACCATGTTGAGGAAGATGTCATAGTCATAGGCGGTGGCGAGACCGACTTCGGCGCCCCCTTCAATGCTGATGACGGAATCCTTCAACTCATAGCGGATGCTGCCCTCGCGCTTCATCTTGCCAAGTGCAAATGGCGCGATGTCCATTAGGTTCATCTCGTCCTTGATTGGCGCATCGGCCACTGTCGGGACGAAGAACATCAATTGGTCGTCATCGAGAGGGCGTGGACGGTTGTTGCGCGAGGCTGGCAATTCGCTTTCGAGCGATTGCCTGAGATCCTTGCCGTGGATGCGCTCACCGAGCGTCTGCAGCCGGTCGCGCAGGTCCGGATCATCGATCTGTCCCAGCCGCAAATCAGCAAAGGAACGGCGGCTGTAGAAGCGTCGCAACCGGCTGAGTGCTTCCTTGGTGAGCGGGATAAATTCTTCGCCGCGTTCGGCCAAAAGGTCCTGTGCGAGGCCTTGGAGATAGTGGTTCTTCTCGTGCAATGACAGTTTGGCAAACTCGCTGCGCGCCATGGGGACAGCGGACATGCGTGCGGCTTTTTTGGTCGTCGGGCCCGTCGATTTTGGAGCCACTGATTTGGGGGCTGCCGATGTCGGCGTCGCTCTTTTGGCCGCCATGACCGCCATTCCTCCCATGGGTGCTGATGCTTTGGCACCGCAAACGTAGATGGCGCGATGATGTTTGCACAGGCCTGCCACCGGTTGTGCACGCCGTTCTTGTGCCCGTCATCAGCGGTCACGCACCACGGTGTGCTACATATAAACATGTATACACTTGTGACTTGCCTCGCGCCGTCGCGGATCGGAGAACAGGCTGGGTTTGGGGCACAATAACTGAAAATTGACGAGTTCGAATAACCGAATTTTCGCGCTTGTCTGTCTTTATCGGCGCATAATTGAAGCGGGCATCGGAGGCGGATTTAGATGTACCGGTATGAAAGCCATGCGTTTTACGCATCGCGCGAAGACTATGAAGCAAGCGGTCACAGCCATGCGCATGGGGATGGCTGCGGGTGCACGTCTTGTCGCGATGGTCGTGATGACGAGGGCAGATCTCCGGACACCAGTCGCTGGGATATTGATGGCTGGAAGCCGCTCAACAGTGCAAGCCGCGCCGATGCCACAGACGGTTGGTCAGGCACCGTTCTGACCGACGATCTCATTCGTTTCGACAAGGTTGATGGCTGGAACCAATCGGTTGCGCCGCGCCAGACGACACCGGAAGCCGACAACACTGGCGGTCACAGCGACGGTTGCGCGTGCCCGTCATGCGCAGAGGTGCGTGGCGAACAGGAATTTGTCCTCAACGGCAAGCGCTGGGAAGTTGATCCTGTTGTCCACCAGGTCGGCAGCACCGTCACCTGGTCCATGGCGACGAGCAACTACGCCGCCGACTTCATCCAGTTTTCTAGCTTCATCACCAACCAGCAGTTCATTGGCGTCATCCGCGCGGCCTTTGATGCCTGGGAGGCGGTGACCAACGTCAATTTCGTTGAGGTCACCGACAGTTCAAACGTGGATATCCGGCTGGGCTTTGGCCAACTGGGCGGGCCAAGCGGCACACTTGGTATCGCCAACTACTCCTTCAGCGTACCGAGCAACATCCTGGTTGAGAGCTTCATCCGTTTCGATATTGCGGAGACGTGGCATTATTCGATCACACCGCAAACAGATGATATCAGCGCATATCTCGTCGCCTTGCACGAGATCGGCCATGTGCTCGGCATAGACCACTCCGATGTGGGCGAAGCGGTGATGACCGCCTCCATCAACGAGGATCTTCCGGGCCTGACGCAGGATGACATTGACGCGGTGCAGGCGATCTATGGCGCCAGAACGGTCAACACGCCATCCAATCAGGCACCGACCGACATTGGCCTGTCAGCATCGAGTGTTACGGAAAACGCGGCGGCAGGCACGCAAATCGGTGTCCTGAGCACAACCGACCCCGACGCCGGTGACAATCACAGCTACCAGATCCTCCCGGCCCAATCGGGCGCCGGTGTCGGCAATTTTGCCATCAGTGGTGATCGTCTCGTTCTGGCCAACAATGCCTCGATTGATTTTGAAGGCCAGACATCATTTTCCATCGCCATTCGCGCCACCGATGGTGATGGCGCATCGGTCGATGAGACTTTCACCATCAATGTCACCAATGTGCCGATTTCCGACATTGCGGTCACGTCGGGCGGCTCGGTCACGGAAAACGCGAGCGCTGGCACGACGGTTGCCAGCTTCCAGGCGCGTGAGGGCACGGTCAACCAAAGCGCGACGTTCTCGCTCGTCAATGATGCGGGTGGCCTGTTCGTGCTCAACGGCAATACGCTGCGGGTCGCCAACGGTGCCGACATTGATTACGAGACCGCCACCAGCCACACGGTGCGTCTATCGGCCTCTGATGGATCCGGCGGAACCTATCAGGAAGACTTTGTCGTTGCGGTCACCAATATGGCGATCTCCGACATTGCGCTTGTCTCCGGCGGTTCGGTTGCTGAAAACGCGACGACAGGCACAACCGTTGCCACGTTTGAAGCGTCTGAAAACCCCGTTGAGCCAACCGCGCAATTTGCGCTCCTCAACGATGCAGGTGGCCGCTTTGTGCTTGATGGCAATGCGCTCAAAGTCGCCAGCGGTGCGAGCTTTGACGATCAGCTTGCCGCCTCCCACACGGTGCGCATCTCAGCCACGGATGGAACCGGTGCCGCGCGTGTTGAAGATTTCACCATCTCGGTCACCAACACTGACATTCCGATCAGCGACATCACTGTCACGTCCGGAGGCACGGTGACTGAAAATGCAGGGCAGGGCACATCAGTTGCGCAATTCGGCATCACCGGCGGCGCGCCCTCTGCGACCCTGTCACTCGTCAATGATGCCGGTGGGTTGTTTGTTCTCGATGGCAACACGCTGAGAGTTGCGGCCGGCGCCGATATCGACTTCGAGACGGCCACCAGCCACACCTTGCGTGTCTCAGCCTCCGATGGCTCCGGCCCGGCCTATCAGGAAGACGTCACGATCCAGGTCGGCAATGTTGCGGTCTCCGACATCGTCTTGGTGTCCGGCGGTACGGTCACCGAAAACGCGGCGGGCGGCACGAGTGTTGCCGCTTTCCAGGCGCGTGAAGGAACAGTCAGCCAGAACGCCACTTTCTCACTCGTCAACGACGCGGGTGGTTTGTTTGTCCTCGATGGCAACACGTTGAAAGTGGCTTCCGGTGCTGCGCTCGATTTTGAGACTGCGACAAGCCACACGGTTCGCCTGTCTGCATCGGATGGGTCTGGCGGGTCTTATCAGGAGAGCTTTGTCGTTGCGGTCACCAATATGGCGATCTCCGACATTGCGCTCACCTCCGGTGGAATCGTGTCTGAAAATGCCACCACAGGGACAACGGTCGCGACATTTGCAGCCTCTGAAAACTCCGTCGAACCAACCGCACAATTTACGCTTCTCAACAATGCGGGCGGACGTTTTGTGCTTGATGGCAATGCGCTCAAAGTCGCCACCGGTGCGAGCTTTGACGATCAGGTCGCAGGCTCTCACACGGTGCGCATTTCTGCGACCGATGGCACGGGCCCGGCGCGTATTGAAGACTTCACCATCGCCGTCTCCAACGCCGATGCACCGATCAGCGACATCACGCTAACATCAGGCGGCACGGTGACCGAGAATGCAGGGCAGGGCACATCGGTTGCACAGTTCGGCATCACCGGTGGTTCAGCCGCCAAGACACTTACGCTCGCCAATGACGCTGGCGGCCTGTTTGTCCTGGATGGCAACACGCTAAGAGTTGCGGCCGGCGCCGACATCGATTTTGAGACCGCCACCAGCCACACCGTGCGTGTGTCAGCGTCCGATGGCTCCGGTCCGGCCTATCAGGAAGACATCACGATCCAGGTCGCCAACATGGCGATCTCCGACATTGCGCTTGTCTCCGGCGGTACAGTTGCCGAGGACGCGACGGTGGGTGCCACGGTCGCAACATTTGAAGCCTCTGAAAACCCCGTCGAGCCGACCGCGCAATTCACAATGGTCGATGATGCGGGTGGACGTTTTGTGCTTGATGGCGGCGCGCTCAAAGTCGCCACCGGTGCGAGCT
>JBCBHR010000073.1:0-1706 GCA_038525365.1 Pseudomonadota bacterium
ACCATCTGCATCAAGCTCAATGGCGCCGAACAACTCATGCAATGCGACCGCGTGTTAAACAACACAGCTTGGAAGCAGGTGCAAAAAGGCTGCGAAATCAACGGACTGTCGCGTGCACCGGACACTGCACCCTTGAGCCACGTACAAGGCTAAGGCTGGCTAGTCGTCGGTTTTCTTGCCACCGCGAAATGATGACGGCGGCGGTGGATGACGACCGAACCAAGCCACCATATTGCCGCTGATAAACAGGCCCGCCAGCGCGACAAAGCCCCAAAACGCGCCAATGACCAGTGTTGTGCCGACCGCGAAAATGGCCGCGATGGCGCAGGTCACGAGTGTCGATGTGGATGGGCGCTGCATCATGAGCGGGAGCCTAACGCACAGAATTTGCGATGCAATGCGTCATGTGCAGTGCAACACACAAGGCAACGCACCTGAAAAAGGTCAGCGCTGGGCGAGGAGTTCCTCGGCGCGCACAATAGCCGTGCGGCGTTCAGCTTCGTCGGCGACGGCAAACGCTTCTTCCTGAAGCGTGCGGATCCAGTCACGGTCATGCGGTGCGGCAGTCTGCAGCGCGGCTGTCAGCATGGAGAGGCCGACAACGCGGCGCCCGTGTTTGAAATGCAGATGACCAAGCATGGCCTGCGCGCCGGCATGCCCCTTTTCGGAGGCTTGGTTGAACCATTTTGCCGCCTGACGGGTGTTGTTCAGGCTGTCGCCGCTGGCCAAAAACATGCGCCCGAGTTCAAACTGCGCATGGGGTTCGCCAAATGTGGTCGCAGCCTGCCAATACAAATCGCGCGCGCGTTCCGGGTTCGCCTGGACCGGTGTACCTGGGATACCGCTGTTGAAGTAACCGGCCAGCGAAACGAGGGCATTGGCCACAAACGCGCTGTCGCGTGAACCGGGCGCTGCGCCCTCGGTCACAATCTGCTCAAAGAGTTTGAACGCCTCATAGTCATTCTCGGCCACGCCATCACCAGCGGCATACATGTGCGCGAGCTTCCATTGCGCACCGGAATGGCCTTGATCGGCGGCATCGCGATAGGCTTCGAACGCCTCATCTTTCTTGCCGCGCTTATAAGCCTGCAAGCCGAAGCGCAGACGCATTTGAATGGAGGCTTTGGGTTCTTCAGGACGCGCCGATGTGATGCCCAGCGTCGCCCCGCCGCCGCTCGCACCGGCGCTCGACTGTTGGTCAAACGCCAACGCAGAGGACGGCCATGCCGCTGCCAGCAAAACGCTTGCAGATACGATACCGGGGGCCGCAGACCGGCCTATACGCGTCAACTCAAAACCCATGCTCATCATCAGATGTCAGCGTAACAATGCGTTTCCTTTGCGCCGCCGGGGTGCGTCACGGCGCCGTAGCGCGCGTTGCCGACTGTGGCTGCGTATTTCCAGAGTGCGCCGGACTGGTAGTCCGTTTCGCGCGGTGTCCATGCCTTGCGGCGTGTTTCCAGTTCTTCGTCAGACAGATCAACTTCCATCGTGCCCTCGACGGCATCGATGGTGATGACATCCCCGTCTTTCAGCAGGCCGATCGGGCCGCCAATTGCAGCTTCCGGGCCCACATGACCAATGCAGAAACCACGCGTCGCGCCGGAGAAGCGGCCATCGGTGATCAGCGCAACCTTGTCGCCCATGCCTTGGCCGTAAAGCGCGGCTGTCGTCGCCAACATTTCACGCATACCAGGTCCGCCTTT
>JBCBHR010000073.1:1716-7536 GCA_038525365.1 Pseudomonadota bacterium
GGCCCCTCATAACGGATGACGAGAACCTCGCCTTCCTCAAAATTGCCCTGGGTGACAGCTTCGAAACACGCCTCTTCATTGTCGAAGCAGCGCGCCGGGCCGGAGAACTTCAGGTTCTTCATGCCCGCAACTTTCACGATGGCACCGTCCGGCGCCAGATTACCCTTCAGGCCCACAACGCCACCGGTTTCGGTGATCGGCGTCGCCGCCGAGTAGACGACATCCTGTTCCGGGTTCCACGACACATGCTCCATGTTTTCGGCCAAAGTGCGACCAGTCGTGGTCATGCAATCGCCATGAAGGAAGCCCTCATCGAGAAGCGTCTTCATCAAAAGCGGAATGCCGCCCGCCTCAAACATATCCTTGGCAACGTACTTTCCGCCCGGCTTCAGGTCAGCGATGTATGGTGTGCGTTTGAAAATTTCGGCCACGTCAAAGAGGTCAAACTCGATGCCACATTCATGCGCGATTGCCGGCAGGTGCAGTGCGGCATTGGTGGAGCCGCCGGACGCCGCAACCACTGCGGCCGCGTTTTCCAGCGCTTTCAACGTCACGATGTCACGCGGCCGGATGTTGCGCGCGATCAGTTCCATGACCTTTTCGCCGGACGCGAACGAGAAGCGATCTCGGATTTCGTAAGGTGCCGGCGCGCCGCAGGAATATGGAAGCGCAAGGCCGATGGCCTCGGCCACCGTCGCCATGGTGTTGGCGGTGAATTGCGCGCCGCAGGAACCGGCTGATGGGCACGCCACCTGCTCCAATTCGGCAAGGTCTTCATCCGTCATCTTGCCAACGGAGTGCATGCCGACCGCTTCAAAGACATCTTGGACGGTGACCTGCTTGCCGCGGTAATTGCCTGGGAGGATCGAGCCTCCGTAAATGAACACTGACGGTACGTTGAGGCGCACCATCGCCATCATCATGCCCGGCAAAGACTTATCACAGCCGGCAAGACCAACCAGCGCATCATAGCAGTGGCCGCGCATGGTCAGTTCAACGGAATCTGTAATCACATCGCGCGAAACAAGCGATGATTTCATGCCCTGGTGACCCATGGCAATGCCGTCTGTGACGGTGATCGTACAGAATTCGCGCGGCGTGCCATTGGCGGCAGCGACACCCTTTTTGACGACCTGCGCCTGACGCATCAGGGCGATGTTGCAGGGGGCGGCTTCGTTCCAGCATGACGCGACGCCGACCAATGGTTGTGCAATCTCTTCCTTCGACAGACCCATCGCATAAAGATACGAGCGGTGCGGGGCCCGCGATGGCCCAACCGTTGTGTGACGGCTTGGCAGTTTTGATTTGTCGAAGACTTTTGCGTCCATGATCACCGTGTCCCTTTGCGTGCGCGGGTTGAGAGACCGCTGCGCGCGCCTTCGCCTGAGGCTTCTTTGTGTCCGAATAGGGGCGGGTCCGCCCGCCCGTTTTGTAGCGCAATGCTTGCGCCAAAACTGTTGCTAAATCGTCACAATTTGCGCTGCTAAGCCCAAAGAAAAAGGCTTCCGATCGTTAAACCGGAAGCCTTTTTGTGGACGTAGAAGTGTGACGGTTAGAACTTGATCTTGGCCGAGAAGCTGCCGCCGATCGCATTGCCAGAACTGCTTGTCTTGTAGCCTGCGATTGGAAGCGAGTTGCCGCCCCCAATGTCACGGAAGTCTTGGGAGTCACCGCCGAAGAATGAGACGCCGAGGCCCGCACGGACTTCCACCATCTCAGACGGTGTGTAAGACCCGCCGACCGCAATGGTGTAGACATCTGCACCGTTGAGATCGAACCCGGTTCCAACGCCCTGGTCCCAAGTCACGCTTGCTGACGCTGCAAACTGCTCGTTGAAGCGGTGCGCAACACCGGCTGTCACGGTCCAGCCATCGCTGTAGTTGAACACCAATGCGCTCGGTGTCAGCGCGACGTAGTCGAGCGTGTCAAATGAGCTCCAATCGGTCCATTTCGCGGAGCCGAATACGAGCCAGCCCGGCGCAACGCCAGACTGCACTTTCAACTCAACGCTCTGCGGGAATGTGGCCGTACCGACAGCAAACGGGTTGTTGCCGATGACCGATGTGAACGAGCCTTCCGCATCAACGCTGACTGCGGAGCGATAAAGCAGTTGCGCGCGCAGCGCGATTTCCGGGATCTCATAGGCTGCGCCAATGCGGTAGCCGAAGCCCGTGTCGCTGAGTTCAAATACGCCAGCGCCGCCCGGTGCGATATTGCCCAAAACGTTCTGTTCAAAGTCGAGCGTCTGCATGAAGACGCCACCGATAAGGTAGGCGCGACCGGGGCCGACATCAATTCCGTAACCACATGTCAACCCAAGCTCGTTTGTGACGAACGACTGCGACGTGGTTGCAAGCGAATCCGTGTCATAGCCAAGGAACGAACCGGAATAATCCACATCACCACCAAACGGCGTCGTGAATGTTCCCGCGCAACCGAGCGAGTCTGTCACCTGCAACTTCATGGCCGCAGACGGCACGAAGTAGCTTGGTGTGTTGTCGAAGCTGCCAGCAGGCCCAGGTGTGCCCGGCGTGCCGATGTTCACATTCTGCGTTGGCGACACATAAGTTGCGCCGAAGCGCGTCACAAACGTGCCCTGCTCAAACAAAATGTCGGTATCAGCTGTGCCGCGGCTAAATCCACCAGCATGCGCCGCGCTTGTCATCAGCGTCGCAAAACCAAGGGCAGCCAAAATTGTTTTTGTTTTCGTTGACATCCCGCTCTCCATATTCCCGTAATCCCTGTGTCGCATATAAATTGCCTCTTTCAAGGGCAATTATGCCTCGTTCTCATGCACGTTCCACACTTTGGCCGATGAACGAATACGTTTTTGCCGAGATCGCTTGGCATTCCCCAAAGTCAGCGAAGCTCCCATCCTGCAATAAGCTGTATTCGTTGAATTTTTGGTTGCGCGCGACGCAAAATTTGCCGCGATAACGCAATGTTGCAGTTTGGTCACAATTGTCCGCAATCGCCGGGGCATGCGGCTGTGGATAGTGCCAAGTGCGAACTGCCGTAGCGTGACACCTTGGCTGGAGCCAACAACGATGCCCTAGAGCTCGTCGATTCGCGCCAAAGCTTCACTGATCGTGTCAAGAATCGGTTCGAGCTCCGCCAAGCGATGCCGTTCGGCTGCGACAACGTCCGGCTTCGCATTCTCAACAAATCGCGGATTATCCAGCTTTTTGCGTGTTTTCTCGATGTCTGACTGTGTTTTGGCGTGTGATTTCTCCAAACGCGCCCGTTCCGCCTCGACATCAATCAACCCGCCGAGCGGCAGGCATGCCGTCGTCTCGCCAAGCACAATTTGCGTAGACCCTTTCGGTGCCTTGTCCTCCAAACGCACGTTTTCGGCGCGCGCGAGCGTCTTGATTGCAGCGTCGTGGCGCGCAAGACGGTCGCGCACCAGATCACTCGCACCGACGATCACAATATCGCCCTTGGCAGATGGCGGCACGTTCATCTCGGCGCGCGCGGACCGAACGCCTGAGACAAGGTCAACCAGCCAGTTGATGTCGTCTGCGGCAGCATCGTCTTCGAAATCCGGCTGCGGCCATTCGGCGTGGCACAGAAGGCCCACACGGTCGCCCGTCAGCGCCCAAAGCTCTTCGGTCATATACGGCATGAACGGATGCAAAAGTTTGTAAATCTCATCCAGAACATAAGCCGCAATGGCCTGCGCCTCGATCTTGGCCGCCTCGTCTTCGCTGTTGAAGACCGGCTTAAGCAGCTCAAGATACCAATCGCAGAACGTGTTCCAGACGAATTTGTAGGCAGCCGAAGCCGCATCGTTGAAGCGGTACGTCTCGATGCCTTTGGACACGTCGCGCGCTGCACGGGTCAGCTCAGTGAGAATCCAGCGATTGACGGCAAGCTTTGCGTGATGCGGCTCGATGGACGGGTCGTGCTTGACGCCGTTCATCTGTGCAAAACGCGTCGCGTTCCACAGTTTGGTGCCGAAATTCCGATAACCGGCGATACGCGCCGGATCCAGCTTCACGTCCCTGCCCTGCGCCGCCATGATCGCCAGCGTAAAGCGCAGCGCATCCGCGCCATATTCGTCGATCAGCTCCAGCGGATCGATGACGTTGCCCTTCGACTTCGACATCTTGTTGCCGTGCTTGTCACGAACGAGCGCGTGGACATAAACCGTGTGAAACGGCTCGACGATCTTGCCGTCAGTGTCCTTCATGAAGTGATTGCCCATCATCATCATGCGGGCGACCCAGAAGAAGATGATGTCGAAGCCGGTCACCAGCACGTCAGTCTGGTAGTAGGTTTCGAGCTCTTTGGTTTTTTCTGGCCAACCGAGCGTGGAAAACGGCCAGAGCGCGGATGAGAACCAGGTGTCTAGTACGTCCGGGTCGCGCTCGAGAATGCTCTCGGTCTCAAAGGCTTCGATCTTGTTTTCGACCCACGCCTTCCAAGGCCCCTCGTGTGAAATGTAATGCTGGATCGCGTTTTCGAGCGCGAGGCCCTCATTCTTGGCAACGAAGATCGTACCATCCGGGCCAAACCAAGCCGGGATCCGATGTCCCCACCACAGCTGGCGCGAGATGCACCACGGCTCGATGTTCTCCATCCAGTTGAAGTAGGTGTTTTCCCACGTCCTGGGCACGAAGTTCGTGCGCCCTTCCTTAACGGACGCCAGCGCCGGCTCAGCGAGCGTCTTGGCGTCACAAAACCACTGATCGGTTAGCATCGGCTCAATGACAACGCCGGAGCGGTCGCCAAACGGCTGCATGATCTTTTTAGCTTCGACGAGCGGAACAGTTTCCTCGACCTCGAATTCGTTCCCGTCAGCGTCTTTGACGGTGTTGGTCAACGTCGTCATCACCGCCAGTCCGTCGGCGTTGATCTGATCGACAACACGCGCGCGTGCCTCAAAACGATCCAGCCCGCGCAGATCATCGGGCACAAGGTTGATCGCATCCGCTTCGGCTTCCGACAGAGTACGCTCTCCTCGCGCGACGGCTCCGGCAATCTCAGCGGTTTCGGCATAAGGCTCGCCGTCGTTACGCATCGCGGCTTTCGTGTCCATCAGCCGGTACATCGGAATGCCACCGCGCTTTGCGACCTGATAGTCGTTGAAATCGTGCGCGCCGGTGATCTTCACCGCACCGGAGCCGAAATCCGGGTCCGGATACTCGTCGGTGATGATCGGGATCAGGCGGCGATGCTCTTTCGGGCCGACCGGGATCTCGCATAATTTGCCTATGATCGGCGCATAGCGCTCGTCGGACGGGTGCACCGCCACTGCGCCGTCGCCCAGCATCGTTTCAGGGCGTGTGGTGGCAATGGAAATGTAGTCGCGCGTCTCACGCAGCATCACATTCCCTTCTTCATCTTTCTCGACATACTCATAGGTCTCGCCACCGGCGAGCGGGTATTTGAAATGCCACATATGGCCGTCGACTTCGCTGTTCTCGACTTCGAGATCGGAAATCGCCGTTTCAAATTTCGGGTCCCAATTGACCAACCGCTTGCCGCGATAGATCAGGCCTTCATTGTATAGGCGCACAAACACCTCCAGCACGGCCTCGGACAGACCATCGTCCATGGTGAAGCGCTCGCGTGACCAATCGCATGAGGCACCCAACCGTTTGAGCTGGTTGAAGATCGTCCCACCGGACTCTTCTTTCCACTCCCACACCCGCTCGACAAATTTCTCGCGACCCATCTCGCGGCGACTTTGCTCTCCGCGCTCGGCAAGTTGACGCTCCACAACCATCTGCGTGGCGATACCGGCATGGTCCATGCCGGGCTGCCAGAGCACATTGTTGCCCAGCATGCGCTGGTGCCGGATGAGGATGTCTTGGA
>JBCBHR010000074.1:0-7524 GCA_038525365.1 Pseudomonadota bacterium
GTTGACGCCCCAGATGGCACTGCCGCGCGCCCAATCGTGCCGTCCTCAAGCACCACATCAACCTCAACGGTCGGGTTGCCGCGGCTGTCAAAAATCTGGCGGCCGATAATGTCGATGATCGCAGTCATAGATGAAGCCCTCTCCCAAGGATGATGTGCATGAGCAGTTGCGAGGGCCTGATAGCCAACCTTGCGACCAAGGGGAACAGTTTTAAGCCGCTCGACCGGTAGAAGTGTGTTCGGACGATCAAACGCCGCCCTTCACGAAATGCGAAACTTCCGAACGATCCTTCATTGGCGCGCCGAACCCAACGGCGATAACGTTACGGCAGGGATGGCATGCAATCGGAGTACGATATGATGCCCAAACGACCTTTAAGCCTGTTCGCGCTGTTGATGGCGTCCATGTTGGCGCTTGCCGCCTGCAACGGAGGAGCGGTCAACGAATTCAACGAGTCCGAACCGCCAGAATCATCGCGCGACTAGGTGTTCGTCAGGCCTTGACGACAGCGTCAATGGCCATCAGCCGCTTCACCAAATCTTCAAATTGGTGGAGCGGCACCATGTTTGGTCCGTCGGATGGCGCGCTGTCAGGGTTGTCATGGGTCTCGATGAAGACCCCTGCGATGCCCGTCGCCACGGCTGCAGACGCCAACGTTTTCACAAAACGCCGTTCACCGCCCGTCGATCCGCCCTTACCACCCGGTTGCTGCACCGAGTGCGTCGCGTCGAAAATCACGGGCACACCCAAATCCGACATGATCGGCAGCGAACGCATATCAGACACAAGGGTGTTGTAGCCAAAGCTCGCGCCGCGCTCTGTCGCAAGAACGTTGGCGTTGCCGCTCCCAGTAACCTTGGCAATGACGTTTCTCATGTCCCACGGCGCCAGAAACTGCCCCTTTTTGACGTTGACCACGCGGCCCGTCTCCGCAGCGGCGATCAGCAGATCGGTCTGGCGACACAGAAAAGCCGGGATCTGCAAAATATCGACAACTTCACCAACCGGCCCGCATTGCTCCGCCGTGTGTACGTCGGTGAGCACAGGAAGTCCGTGCGTTTGCTTGATTTCGGCAAAGACCTCCATCGCGGCAGAAAGCCCAATGCCGCGGCCCGCGCCGAGCGATGTGCGGTTGGCTTTGTCATAGGATGTCTTGAACACCAGACCGATGCCGACGCGTGTTGCGATCTCTTTGAGCGCCGACGCCATTTCCATCGCATGCTCGCGGCTTTCCATCGCGCACGGACCAGCAATGAGCGACAAGGGGGCCGCATTGTCGAAAACCACATTGCCAGCCACGACGCGCGCGGACGGCGGGGGCGAAATCAGGGCCTCAGTCATGCGTGATCCGTAAATGCGTAAAACGCGCCCTGCCCCGGCGCGGGGTCGGCCACAACAAACTGCCCGACACGGCGCGCCGATGCCGGCAATGCCCCGCCATCGCGCTCAAAGACTATGCCTTCTAGGCGAAGGCCACGGCCCTTGCGCTTCGATTGGACGCCAAATGTCACCCGCATCGCCTCAGGTGTCATGACGTTCAGCCGCACATTGGGCAGTTGCATTTCCATGCCAAATGAATGTGCCTCGGTTTCCCGCTGACCGGTGAAGTCCTGCAAAAAATATTGAAAGTCCGACGGATTGTCCTCCGTCATAATAATCTCCGCAATGCCGGTCACGCCATTTGCGTGTTTCACAAGTGCGCCCTTGTCGGACGGAAGCGTCTGCAGGCGTTGCACCGCGAAGGCAAAAAAGTCCGGCGCGCGCAGGTCAGAGGCAAAGACAAGCTTGAACGTGGCGCGCAACTTTTCGCCGTCGCGCGTCTTGAAGGTGCGCCCAAAGATCAGTTTGCGACCACCGGATAGCCCCTGTTTTTGGAATGCCTTGTGATCGGCATCCGCGTGGTCTGTTTTGAATGCGATGGCGGAAAAACCGTTATCGCCATTGCGAAAACGGTAGGTTTGGTCGCGCCGCGTGAATTGGTTGCCCTTGGAGGCGGTGCGTTCACAGTCTTCGCGTTGCGCTACCGCCAGCGGCTCCAAATAGGTGTCATCATCGAAGTACACGCAGGCGTTTTCAGTGCCAAATGGATGACGGGCGTCGGGTGCAACAGTGAAGCCCAACGCCTCGTGTCTGGCGCGGGCAAGCGACAGGTCCTCGACGGGCAAAACCGCATGATCAAATGGTCGAATGTCTTTCAGTGCCATGGGCGGTGACTGCCCGATTTGACAGCCTTTCGCAAGCTGATGAGACGAAGGTGGAAGGGCCATCGGTGATCCAAGGTCAATCGCCCTCGTAGACGAGTGTAGATAGAGGTTAACGTTATGCTCCTGCCCCGCCTTTTCGCCGCCATCGCTCTCAGCTTAGCCGTCCTCGCCCTGGCGCCGTCTGCCCGTGCCGACGAAGCGCAAGCGCGCAATATCATCACGCAGCAGCTTGAGAGTTTTTTGTCCGGTGATTTTGAAAACGCATATTCGTATGCGTCTCCAAACATCAAACGCATCTTCCCGACGCTCGACCGGTTCATGTCCATGGTGCAATCCGGCTATCTGCCGGTTTTGCGACCCGGCAACTATGCTTTCGGCCGAACCGAACAGGCAGCCGATGGCCGTATTCTACAAGAGGTCACCATTCGTGCGCCTGACGGGAGCGACTGGACGGCACTCTACTTCATGGAATTGCAGGACGATGGCTCGTGGAAGGTTGATGGTGTGAACCTGCGTCGCGGTGCTGCGGGACTGACCTAGACAGGGGCGATATCGCCTGCTTGCCACATCGCCTCGGTTTCTTCAGCAAATACTTCAAACCGTTTCTGCGCAATCGCTTCGCGCATCTGCCGCATCAGCCACTGATAATAGACGGTGTTGTGCCAGCTCAGAAGCATCTGGCCTAGCATTTCGTTCGCCCGGATCAGGTGATGCAAGTAGGCGCGCGAGTAGCGCGTTGATGCTTCGCAAGGCATCGCCTCATCCAGCGGACGCTGGTCTTCTGCGTGACGCGCATTCTTCAAATTCACACGACCTCGTCGCGTGAACGCCAATCCGTGACGCCCTGACCGCGTTGGCATCACGCAATCAAACTGGTCAACCCCGCGCGCAACCGATCGCAAAAGGTCCTGCGGCGTGCCAACGCCCATGAGATAGCGCGGCTTTTCTGCAGGCAGGATTGGGCAAACCACATCGAGCATCGCGAGCATCACATCCTGAGGCTCACCCACGGCCAAACCGCCAATGGAGTAGCCGCGAAGATCAAGCGCCTTCAATGCCGCTGCGGATTGCTCACGCAGCCCAACATCATCGCCGCCCTGCACAATGCCATACATAGCCCTGCCCCGCTGGTCGCCGAACGCAGTTTTGCAACGCTCCGCCCAGCGCAGTGAGAGTTCCATCGCGCTTTGCATTTCATCGCGGCTTGCAGGCAACGCGACACATTCATCGAGCTGCATTTGAATGTCTGACCCGAGAAGTGTCTGTATCTCAATCGAGCGCTCGGGGCTCATGTGATAGGTCGAGCCGTCGATGTGGCTTTTGAAGGTGACACCGGCCTCATCGAGTTCTCGCAGCCCCGCCAGCGACATCACTTGGAAACCGCCACTATCCGTCAAGATCGGACCATCCCACTGGATGAAATGGTGAAGCCCACCAAGCCGATTGACGCGTTCCGCGCCGGGCCGGAGCATCAGGTGATAGGTGTTGCCCAATATGATGTCGGCGCCCGCATCTTTCACCTGATCGAGATAGATGCCTTTGACTGTGCCCACGGTCCCGACCGGCATAAACGCCGGTGTCTGAATGTCGCCGCGACCCGTATGCACGACGCCGCGTCGCGCATGGCCATCTGTGTTGAGAAGTGTGAAACCGAAGTCCTGCATGGTTATGGGTCTTTGCGGGTCAGGAGGCTTGAATCGCCGTAGGAATAGAAGCGGTAACCCGTTTCGATCGCATGCGCATAGGCCGACTTCATCGTATCCATGCCCGCAAACGCGGAGACGAGCATCATGAGCGTCGACCGGGGCAGATGGAAATTTGTCATCAGCAGATCGACGCACTTAAACCGGTAACCGGGCGTGATGAAAATGTCCGTCGCCCCCGACCATGCATCGATACCGCCATCGGCACGAGCGGCAGTTTCCAAAAGCCGCAGGGATGTGGTTCCGACACACACGATCCGCCCGCCCCTATCGCGCGTCTCATTGATCACAGCGGCAGTTGCTTCGGTGATTTGTCCGATTTCCGCGTGCATGACATGGTCGTCGGTGTTGTCAGCCTTGACCGGCAAAAACGTACCAGCGCCCACATGCAGCGTCACAAATGCGCGGTTGATGCCCGCTTCGTCCAAGGCTGCAAACAGGTCGGGTGTGAAGTGAAGCCCCGCCGTTGGAGCCGCCACCGCACCATCATGCTCGGCATAGATCGTCTGGTAGTCGCGGCGGTCGCGCTCATCATCGGGCCGCTTGGACGCGATGTAAGGCGGCAGCGGGATGTGGCCGATCTGGGCAAAGGCTGCATCCAGTTCCGCGCCTGCGCGTTCGAAGCGCAGTGTGACCTCACCACCGTCGCCTTTGCCGATGATTTCTGCTGCAAAATCGTCGGCAAGCCGAACACTGTCACCCACACTGAGCTTCTTTGCGCCCTTCGCGAAAGCCTTCCAAATATTGGGTGCTGTTCGCATATGCATGGTCAAACTGACAGTCGGCCCGGCAACGCCTTCCCGTGCACGCACCGCATCGAATTGGGCGGGGATAACGCGCGTGTCGTTAAAGACCAGAAGGTCACCGGGACGAAGCAGTTTGGGCAAATTACCCACGGTATGGTCCGCCCTTGCCTCACCATCCACGCGCAACAGGCGGGCACTGTCACGTGGGTCGGCTGGCCGCAACGCAATGCGATGTTCCGGAAGCTCAAAATCAAATTCGTCTACACGCATCGGTTACTGCCGTTTGGGCGAGATTGTGGACAAACATAAACGGGCAGGACGCGCTTATGCGCCCTGCCCGCTAGATCAAATTGATGGTCTGTCTCAGAGGTCGGATGCAACCTTCACGGAGACGATCTCGTCGGGGTCCTTGACGGGCTCACCACGCTTGATGTCATCGACATTTCCCATGCCCTCCACAACTTTTCCCCACACGGTATATTGTTTGTCGAGGAAGGACGCGTCGTCAAAGACGATGAAAAACTGCGAGTTGGCGGAGTTGGGGTTCTGCGCCCGCGCCATGGAGCAAACGCCGCGCGAATGCGTTTCAGCGTTGAACTCCTGCGGCAGGTCCGGCTTTGACGAGCCACCCATGCCGGCACGCCCAGCATCGAAATCGGGCTTGTTCTTGTTGCCGAATTTCACGTCGCCGGTTTGTGCCATGAAGCCGTCGATCACGCGGTGAAAAACCACGCCATCATACTCGCCTGCGCGCGCCAGCTCTTTAATCCGCTCAACGTGCTTTGGTGCCACGTCGGGGCGCATCGCAATGACGACTTTGCCCTTCGTGGTTTCCATGACCAGTGTGTTTTCTGCGTCTTCGTAGGCCAATAGGTGTCCCTCCAATTCAACTGTAAATATTATGGATCAGCCGCGATGACGACCTTGACCATGCGGTCGGGGTCCTCCACCGCGCCATTGTTGGCTTGTGTGCCCTTGGTGATGTTATCGACGAGCTCCATGCCGCTTTCCACTTCACCAACCACCGTGTACTGCCCGTTCAGAAATTCGCCCGGCGCAAACATGATGAAAAACTGAGAGTTTGCGGAATTTGGGCTCTGCGACCGCGCCATGCCGACGACACCGCGCAAAAAGCGTGCATCTGAAAATTCAGCCGGAATGTCGGGCAACGCGGAACCGCCTGTTCCCGCACGGCGAATGTTAAAGCTCGCATCCTCCATGTCGCCAAACTGCACGTCACCCGTCTGCGCCATGAAGCCGGGGATCACCCGATGGAACGCCACATTGTCATAAGCGCCTTCGCGCACGAGTTGCTTGATTTGCGTGACATGTTTCGGCGCAATGTCCGGGCGAAGATTGACCACCACATCGCCATCCTTGAGTGTGATGACCATCGTGTTTTCCGGGTCGGCATGTGCCACTTGTGTCAACGCCACGAAGGCGAACATGCAGGCAACGATTGCTGCTTTGATGCGAAGCATGGATAATCCCTTTATTGTCAGTGCTTTGCGTGAATTTTCTGGAGTTGTTTCAGGACGTTTGGCGGCACGAAAGACCGCACGTCTCCGCCCATTCGCGAGATCTGGCGCACCAATGTGGCCGTAATCGTGCGAACGGCAGGGCTCGACGGTACAAAGACAGTTTGAATGTCGGGTGCCATCGTCTCGTTCATGCCCGCCATCTGCATTTCGTAGTCGAGATCAGTACCATCACGCAATCCGCGCAGGATTATGTTGGCGCCATGGGTTCGTGCGGTGTCAACCAAGAGGTTATCAAATGCGATCACTGAAACCATCGCTCCAAATGCCTGGTCTTCGGCGACGCCTTCGATCATTGCCTTGCGTTGCTCAAAGTCGAACAGCGGCGCTTTGCCGGGATGCATGCCAATCGCTACGATTACATGATCAAACAGCCGGATGCCCGCGCGCAGAACGTCCAAATGACCGTTGGTCATCGGGTCAAATGAGCCTGCATAAATGGCCACATGGTTTTGAGTTGCCCCCGCCATGGCGATATCCTTAGGCGGTTCGTCGCGGCCTGCCTAGTGCCTATTGCCGCGCTTGATTTCGATGGTCAGCCTTGTTCGCAAACCACTGGCCAAGCCCCGGTTCCGACAATCTGCAACACGCCCGCTTCACCACCGGCCTTACCTTCAAATGCCCGCACAGTACGCAGCGTCACGACAATTTCTGAGATATCTTCATTGGTGAAATCGATGCGCAGTCCATCGGCCAAATCCACACCTTGACCAAAGATGATCGGCGTCGCGTCTTCCGAGAACGTACTCCAAACCATGCCGAGCGCGGTGAACTCAGCGCGCAACACGGCCAACACCGGCACGCGGCCTACCGAAACGAAAGCGGTCACGCCGGGATCATTGACACCTTCGCAGACAATTGTCCCGGTTGCGTGGGTCGGCGCTGTCGCGGCGAGCACCGCCGAAACTGTTGCAAATACGCCAAAAGGAAGCCGCAATGCCTTGTGCATGGATCACATTGCCTCACGTGGAGGTGTCAAACCGTGTGTTGTTGCGGCAGTTACAATGCCACATACCTTAACGGAACCCAACGAAAAGGAGGCGGTTCATGATCACAATGCTTCTCACCGCTTCAGCGATTGCGGTGGTCACCACATCGGCTGCAATTGGGTTCGCTTTGCTGATGCGCCCGAAAGGTTAGCGTACCGTCGTGTTGGCCTATGCGCGTTTCGACAGCGCCATCCACACACCACCGCCGATCAGCGCTGTGCCCGATACACGCTCCAACAATCGGATGTTTGATCGGCTTAGCCAGCCTCCCGTACGACCGGCCGCAAATGCATAGAGCCCGTCGAACAGTGTCGCGCAGAGCATGAATATGCCTCCCAATACAA
>JBCBHR010000075.1:0-7420 GCA_038525365.1 Pseudomonadota bacterium
GCCTTGCCGTCCCAGCCCGGCCCGCCCGTCGTGAAATTGAAACGGGAGAAACTGCCGCGAACATGGCCGGTGCCCGAAATAACGCCTGCCGAGCGCGCGTGTTGGGCCACGAAGTCCGCCAAGGTTGTTTCGTCAGAGTGTGTGACGGCGCGAATTAGCGACAGACGTTTGCCAGTTGCCCACTCGATGCGGTTTGGGGCAAGCGGCCCAGGGTGCACCATGTGGTGTGCGGTGGTTCTATCGGTGCTCATCGAAAAGCTCCTTCAGAGCGCCTTTAGCGAGCAGCCGTTTCACCGTCTTCTTTTCGATCTTGCCGTATCCTGACTTCGGCATGTCGTCCCAAATGATGATGTGCTTGGGGCGCTTGTATTTGGCGACACGCTCGGCAACCCACGTCTGCAAAGCGCCTACGGTTTCGTCCGCGCCGCTTTCCAGCACAATTGCCGCCGCGCCGACCTCTCCCCAATCCGCATCGGGCACGCCAACGATGGCCACTTCAGCAATCGCAGGATGCTGCAACAGCGTCTCTTCGATCTCGCGGGGATACACATTTGAGCCGCCGGAGATGTACATGTCAGAGCGTCTGCCGGTGATGTAGAGATAACCCCCTTCGTCCAAATGGCCGACGTCGCCGGTGACAAACCAGCCATCGCGAAAAGCGTCTGCGTTTGCCTCGTCATTGTTGAGGTAGCCGGAACAAACGGCGGGCCCGCGCACGGCGATGTCGCCGGTTTGGTGCGGCTGCGTCGGCGCGCCGTCGTCGCCAAGGATCGCGACTTCCATGCCGGTGCGCGCAAAGCCGCATGTCCCGACGCGCATTTTGTTGTCCTCCAAAACATGCTCGTCCGGCGGCAGCCACGTGATCGCGCCGGTCACCTCGCCCATGCCGAAATACTGCACAAGGCAGGCCCCAAGTTTCTCCAGCGCGCGCTTCTGGTCTTCGCGATACATCGGCGCGCCGGCATAAACGACGTGTTTCAGCGATGAGTGATCATGGCGGTCCACTGAATCGTGCTCAACCAGCCTTTTGATGATCGTCGGCACGGTGAACATGTTGGTGATCCGATGTTTCTCGATCAGCGCAAAAGCATCGTCTGGATCAAGCCCGTCGCCCGGCATGAAAACGTTCGTCGCACCCTTCGCCACCTGAATGAAATAGTGCAGCCCGGCGCCATGGGAGAGCGGCGCGATCACAAGCGAAGCATCGCGGTGCGACAGCCCGGGCATGAGGTCAGCCTGATGATTGTTGATCACGAAGGCCATCTGGCCGTGTGTGAGAACCGCGCATTTCGGAAAGCCGGTGGTGCCTGACGTGAAGAAGTACCAGCAAGGGTCATCGTAATCGACGTCGGCGGCCGGGAATGGACCTTTGTCTGCGTGACCGGCGACCACGGCGTCGTAAGTCTCGCCTATGATGATTTCCCGACCCGTCGTATAGCCTGCCGCGCGTACCGCTTCGATGTGTTCGGGAAATCGGGCATGGCCAATGAAGGCGCTCGCGCCCGCCGCTTCGCCCATCTTGGCGATGTCGATTGGGCCAAGCCGGAAGTTCGTGGGCACCAGAACCGCACCGGTCTTGAACACACCATACATCGCTTCGGCCATGTCCATCTCATTGGCCGAGTGCATCAGCACCGCATCGCCTTTGCCAATGCCCATTGCGGATAGCGCATGCGCAATGGCGTCGGCGCGGGCATTGACGTCTGCATAGGTGCGAATGTCATCGCCTCTGATCAGCGCCGGATGATTGGGTAGACGCGCTGCGGCTTGCGTGAGGAACGTGCCGAAATTCATCACGCGGTCCGTGCGGCGCGAAAATGGCAGATTGACCCGGTTGGTCATCTCAGCCGCTCAAGAATGCTGACATAATTGGCGACCGCCGTGCCGCCCATGTTGAAGATGCCCGCCGTCTGCACATCTGCGATCGTGGCGCCAGCGGGTTCACCGCACAATTGCTTTGCTGCCATCACGTGCATGGAAACACCTGTCGCGCCGACGGGATGGCCCTTGGATTTCAGTCCGCCCGACGGATTGACCGGCAGCGCGCCGCCGGCTTCGGTGACGCCGTCTTCGATCACCCGCGCGCCTTGTCCCGCGTCCGCCAGACCCATGGCTTCATATTCCATAAGTTCCGCAATGGTGAAGCAATCGTGCGTCTCCACGAACGAGAGATCATCAAGCGACAATCTCGAGTGTGCCATGGCCTGCTGCCAAGCGAGCCGCGCTCCGGTCAGCTCGGTCATGGAACGGCGCGAAAGCGGCATGTAATCGCTGACGTGGCTGGTTGCGCGAAAGCCAACGGCGCGGTCGGCGTGCCATGCATTGTCCATATCGCTGATCACAAGAGCTGCCGCTCCGTCTGAGATCGGCGAACAATCAGTGCGTTTGAGTGGCCCGGCAACATAAGGGTTTTTGTCGCTGACCGTCGCGCAGAAGTCGAAGCCGAGATCTTTCTGGATGTGCGCCAGCGGGTTCTGCGCGCCGTTTCGATGGTTTTTCGCGGCGATGCGGGCGAGCGCTTCGCTTTGATCGCCATGCTGCTGGAAATACGCAGCCGCGATCTGCCCGAAAACACCGGCAAACCCACCGTCCGTGTCGGCCTCTTCCGGTTGGTAGGCCGCCTTGAGCAAGACATCGCCGACCTCCGCGGTCGGCAGCGATGTCATCTTCTCCACCCCAATCACCAATGCGTTTGAGATGCGCTTTGCGGCAATTGCATCGAGGGCGCCATGGATCGCGGCACTGCCTGTCGCGCACGCGTTTTCATAGCGCGTCGCGGGCTTGTGGCGCAGTGCCGACAGGCGCAGCGAGGCGAGGGTGGAGACAAAGGATTGCGGTGAAAATCCGCCGTTGAATGTGCCAACGAAGATTGCGTCCACCGCGTCCGCGTCGAGGCCCGCATGATCCAGCGCATCTTCTGCGACTTGGCCGATCAACGTCTCGACAGTGTCGTTTTCCAAC
The DNA here is from genome assembly GCA_038525365.1 of Pseudomonadota bacterium. Taxonomy (GTDB): domain Bacteria; phylum Pseudomonadota; class Alphaproteobacteria; order Rhizobiales; family Rhizobiaceae; genus JBCBDX01. The sequence continues at coordinate 2,962 of JBCBHR010000075.1, forward strand.
CTGCCAAAACGCGTGTGCGCCCAGCCGATGATCGCAGCGGTCATGGCAATGTCCTCTCGAAGTCCGGTCTTTTTTGCGGGTTGAGGCGGTGGAGCGCAAGGGCCTGGAGGACGAGCGTGCAAACAGAAAGCTTAAGTCCCGCAGAACGTCGCCTGCACCACCTCATCAGGCTTTGGAGCAAGCGCATAATGATCAACCAAATCACGATCCGAGTATGGATCAGCAAGTGCTGCGTTGAGCGCATCAAACGGTGCGAAATCGGCGGCATAGGCAGCGGCAATGACTTCCTCGACACGGTGGTTGCGCGGGATGATCATCGGGTTGACGCGCTTCATGGCCGCTTGGCGTTCGCCATCTGATGCCGTTTCATGCGCCAGCCTTTGCCGCCAAGACACCAGCCAGCGATCAAGCGGCGCGCGGTCGTCGAACTCCGCGAAAAACAACGCATCGTTATCATCGCTATCTGCGGACAGGTTGGACAAAGCGCGCAAAGTTCGGGTGTGGTCTGCCCGCTGTGACGCCATGGCTTTCAACAAATCCTGCACCAGCGCCATGTCTTCAGTGCGCTCGGTGGCAAGGCCAATCTTGGCACGCAGGCCCGCCTCATACGCTTTGCCGAAAGTTTCCGGATACGCGGCCAATGCCTGCTTGGCGATCTCGATGGCCGTCTCCTCGTTGTTGTCTAACAGCGGCAACAGCGTTTGCGCGAAGTTACCGAGGTTCCATTGGCCGATGTTTGGCTGGTTGGCATAGGCGTAGCGCCCGAACTGGTCGATGGATGAAAACACTTTGCCGGGATCGTAATGGTCGAGAAATGCGCAGGGGCCATAATCGATGGTCTCGCCGCTGATCGTCATATTGTCGGTGTTCATCACGCCGTGGATGAAACCAAGGTGTAGCCACCGTGCGATCAGTGTTGCCTGCCGGTCGATCACGCTTTCAAGCAGTCCTTTTGCGCCATCGCCGATGCGGTCCGGATCATGCCGTTCGAGGCTATGATCAACGAGCAGCCGCAGCGCGTCATGGTCCTCGCGCGCGTAAAAATACTGGAACGTACCAACGCGAATGTGGCTAGACGCGACGCGCACGACGATCCCGCCGGGCTGCGGCCCGCTATCGCGGAGCACGGTGTCGCCCGTCGATAGAACCGCCAAGGCGCGCGTGGTTGGCACGCCAAGCGCGTGCATCGCTTCCGACATCACATATTCGCGGATCGCCGGGCCGAGCGCTGCGCGGCCGTCGCCCATTCGGGAGAACGGCGTTTGGCCGGAACCTTTAAGCTGAATGTCGTAGCGCTTGCCGTCTTCGGCGATAACCTCGCCGACCATCAGGGCGCGCCCGTCGCCAAGCTGTGGCACCCAATTGCCAAATTGGTGGCCGGCATAGGCTTGCGCGATTGACGCTGCACCGTTTGGAAACGCATTGCCCGCCAACATGGCGATGCCGTCCGCGCTTTGCAGCCACTCCAAGTCGAGCCCGAGAAACGCGGCCAATGGTTCGTTCAATGCCAGCAATTGCGGGTCGGCCACCGGCTGCGCGGACAGGCGCGCATAAAATCGCTCCGGCAGCCGGGCATAGGAGTTGTCGAAGGCAATGGCGGTCATTGTGATGATCCTGTTGACATCGCATGTAAGCCGCCACGGGCGGCGCTCAAGCTAACGCTCCTGCTCAAACACATGGTCAAGCGGGAATGCACCGCAGGCTGATGATTTCAAAAGGCTTCAGATAGACTTCCACCGCCGCGCCGTCGCCGGTGAGCGGCACTGGCTCTGCGTCATGTTCGAGAATGTTGACGACATTCACCGAAGCCATGGGCACGCCGAAATGGACCGTCACTTTGCCGCGCGAACGCTCGCATTCATACATGCGCACGATGATCCCGCGCCCGTCTTCGGCTTGCTTGATCGTTTCGATCACCGCGTAGGGCTGATCGGTGCGGGCAAGCGCCATCTCGGCTTGGTCGCCCTCACCACCGACAAGACCGCGCACGATCACCGGGTCGTTCAAATCGTAAGCGGCAGCTTGCACACCGTTTCGCCAATTGCCCCGGTGAGGCATGAGCGAATACGTCACCAGATGTTCGCCCTGGTCGGCATGTGGGTTTGGCATGGTTGCCGATTTGACAAGCGTGATGCGCATCACATCATCGCGGATGTCGTAGCCATATTTGCAATTGTTGAGGAGCGCGACGCCGAAATTGCCCTCCGACAGGTCTGCCCATTTTTGCGCAACGCTTTCAAAGCGCGCGAAGTCCCATGACGAATTGCGGTGCGTGTTGCGCTCCACATTGCCCCATTGAATGTCGAAGGTCGCGCGCGGAGACAAGATGTCGACCGGGAAGGCGGCCTTCAGCAGAGTGTGGGTCTCGTACCAATCCACACGGGTGGCAAAGTCGATGCGCTTGGTGTGCGCATAAACGCAGATGCGCTGACGGATGGTCGAGGAGCGATATTTGCGCTCGATGAGCACACTGGCGCGCAACGGCCCCTCTTCGATGACCTCGATTTTCTGCAGGTCCGTGATGCGCTCCGAGCGGTCTTCATAAAAGACGTCAATGTCCCACGCATCCCAGGTCATGGGTCGATCTTCAAAGACCAAAAGCTGGTTGCCGGTTTCGCCGGGCTTGATCGCGTCGCGGCCAGCCTGCTTGTCGAACACACGCGTCAACTCACCGTGGGCGCCGATGATCACTTCGAGCAAAGGCGTCTCGATGCGAATACCGTCATCGTCCTGATGAATGGTCACGCCGTCAGGTTTTGTTGCAGGCTGCCCGCCATCGTCGTCAACAAGGCCAAGCGCTTGCACGCCGTAGCAGGGCAGGGCTGCCAGATCGATCAAGGTGCCGCCATACACCTTTTGCATGGCAATGGTCTCGCCAGTGGCCAGGTTTTTCAGTGGCGGCGTGTCCGGCCCCGGCAAATAGCCGACACGGTCGGCGCTGAAAGGTGACGGGTTGATTGCCACGGCGGCGGTTTCTTCTGGCAGCAGCGCCGCCAGATGGCCGATGGCCTTTTCACGAATGTCCTCCAGCGTGTCGCGCACGAAGAGATAGTCGCGCTCGGCATCGTGAAAGACTTCTTCGATGGCGGTGCCGGGAAGAATGTCGTGGAACTGGTTCAGGCAGACCCGCTCCCAGCACTCGGTCAGCTTGTCATGTGGATAATGAAATCCGCCAACAATCGCAGCAAAGGCCGACAGAAACTCCGTGTCGTGCAGCACAAATTCCGACTTGCGGTTGTTGCGCTTGGTTCGGCTTTCCGATGTCAGCGTGCCGCGATGAAGCTCCAGATAAAGCTCGCCATTCCAGACCGGCAGATCGGGCGCGCAAGTCGCCTCGATGCCTTCAAAGAACTCGCGCACCGTGCCGGGGCGAACATTGGGCACGCCGGGCATGTCTTTGAGGATATGCGCGGTCTCGATGAGTTCTCGCGTTGGCCCGCCACCGCCATCTCCATAGCCATAGGCGACGATGAGTTCGTGGTGATCGCCTTTTTGCTTGAAGTTCTCCCAAGTGCCAACGACCTCATCGGCGGTCAGCTCTGCTTTGTAAGTGGTTGCAAAGGGAAGATACTGGACCGGACGCGGCGTCGTCAGAAGATGCGCGACAACTTTGGTTCCATCGATGCCCTGCCACTGGAAAAGCTGGAACGGCATTGGATTGTACTGGTTCCAGTTCAGCTTGTTGGTGACAAACCACTTCAGCCCGGCCTGCTTCATCAATTGCGGCAGCGACCATGCAAAGCCGAACGTATCCGGCAGCCACAGGCACGGCGTTTCGGCGTCATCACCAAACTTGTCTGCGAAATAGCGACGCCCGAGCAGGATCTGCCTTACAAGCGATTCCGGCCCGGTCAGCGAGCAATCGGGTTCGACCCACATGCCACCCAGCAGTTCCCAGCGACCTTCTTTGACCTTGTCTTTGATGCCCTCAAACAGATGCGGATAGTCTTCTTCAAGGTATTTGTAGAGCTGCGGCTGGGACTGGGTGAAATGGTAATCCGGAAAACGGTCCATCAGGTGCAGTACGTTTGAAAACGTGCGCCCAGACTTACGTCGGGCCTGCTCCACCCGCCAAAGATAGGCGATATCGATATGTGCGTGTCCGACCGCAATGAGGTCGAGATGGTGGTTGTGCTTGGCCCGCTCGATCCCGGCTTTCAGCGTTTCCAGCGCTGCCGGGATTGTTGCGTAAAGCCGCCCGTCGTCGATGGGGTCGCGTGTGTCCAGGATTTTGAACGCCGCATCGAGCGCCGACAGCAGATGGTTGCGTGAGGCGTGGTTCTTGTCGAGCCGCTTGGCCACATCAAGCGACACCCGTACATGCATGACGAATTCGCGTGTTGGCTCGTCGATTTCCACGACCGCGCATTCACGCATGAACAGTTTCGTCTTGGCGTTGGGGTCTGGCGGCCAGCCGGAAAGCCCAGTCCAGCCGTGCAGCGCCAGCAAATGTTCGTCG
>JBCBHR010000076.1:0-7304 GCA_038525365.1 Pseudomonadota bacterium
CTGTCGCCTTCTTCGAACCCAACATCGGCGCGGGCGTTGCACGCTTTGCCATCGCCGCGACGGCGCTCCTCGGCTTTGTGCTGCTTGTGGTTCTCAGCGTGCTGCGCCGGTTTGACCGGGCAATCATGCTGCTTCCGACATGGTCATTGCTCCTGTTCTGGCTGGTCGCCGGCTACATGACCGTAACCGGCCAAGCTGACAATGACATCGTACAGCCAGCATTGGCTGGCGGCCTAATCATGATCATTTTGCTGATCAGCTTTACGATCATCCAGCACGCTTTTTCTGGCGGTGCATTTCAGCAAAACCTGTTTTCGGAGACGGAACTTCAGGCGCTTGCGATCCGCGGTTCCAACGACATTGTCTGGGACTGGGATGTCGGCCGCGACCGCGTGACAACCCGGCCCGATCTTGGCCGTGTTATCGGGCTTGGACGCAACGCGCTGCATGGTCCGGTGAAAAACTGGCTGCAGTTCATGCATCTTGATGACCGTGAGAAATTCCGCGCAGCCCTCGACAGCGTGGTGGAGAGCGGCAAGGGGCGCGTTGACCTCGATGTGCGCCTGCGCGCCACGGATACACGGTACAATTGGTTCAACATCCGCGCGCGTCCCGTGATTGGCGGGAGCGGCACTGTGATCCGCTGCATTGGCATGACGAGCAACATCTCCGGCCAAAAGCGCACCGAAGAACGGCTCTTGCAGGACGCGGTTCATGACAATCTGACGGGTCTGCCCAATCGCAGCATTCTGGCCGACCGCACGCAGATGGCGATCAGCATCGCGCGTCAGTCCGAAATGGTTGTCCCCACGCTGGTGGTGCTTGAGATCGACAATTACGCCGATGTGATCGAGCGCTTCGGCCAACAGGGCAGCGACAACATTCTGGTCACGCTTGCGCGCCGACTGCGCATTCACCTGCAAAATGATGAAACGCTGGCGCGGCTGGGCAATGATCGATTTGGCGCGCTGGTACTGACCAGGGTCGATGCCAACGCGATTGCCGGGCTTGCGGAGAATATCATGAAGGCGATCAAAACGCCGACCTCCTACGCCGAGCAAGAGGTGCAGTTGTCGGCCTCCATCGGCCTCGCCACATGGACGCCCGACATCACGAATGCGGAAGCGCTGTTTAACGATGCGGAACTCGCGCTCATCCAAGCCAAACGTTATGGCGGCGACCGCATCGAACCGTTCCGCCCGGCATTCCGTCATCGCGATGCAAATCACGCCCATCTGGAGGCAGACCTTCGCCGCGCACTGGAGCGTGACGAGATCGGGCTTGTGTTTCAGCCGGTCTTCGACACGCAGGATGGGCAGGTGGCTGGCTTTGAGGCGACCATGCGCTGGCATCACCCACGCCGTGGTGTTGTGCCGCCTGCCGAGTTTTTGGGAATTGCCGAGAACAGCGACCTGATCGTGCCGCTCGGCAACCATGCGATGGAGCTGGTTGCCGCGCAGTTGAGCGAATGGGAAGCACTTGGAGCGGATCGGTCGATCTTTGTGGGCGTCAATGTATGGCCGCAGCAATTGATGCGTCCAAACTTTGCAAGCACGGTCGGCGCAACTCTGGCCAAGTACCCGCAGCGCAAACACAGCCTGTTTTTAGAGATGACCGAGACAGGATTGATGAGCAATCCGGAGCACAATGCAGTGCGGCTTGCGAGCGTGAAAGCGCTGGGTGTGCGGCTTGCGCTTGATGATTTCGGCTCGGGCGCAACGTCGATTGCCTATTTGTCCGGGCTCGATATCGATATGGTCAAGATCGACAAGCAACTGGTCCATTCGCACACGCAAGACAAAGCGGCGTTCCTACGCTCCATCATCGACCTCGCCCATGCACTCGATATGCAAGTGGTCACCGAGGCAGCCGAAGTGTCGCTTCAAATGGGGCAGTTGCGCGATGTCGGCGCGGACTTTGTCCAGAGCTATGCCACAAGCGCGACCCTGACGTCGGAAGAGGCATGGCGCTTGGTCATGAACTCAAAGCATCACCCGCAACTCGTCAGCAAAAAGGACGACCGCAGTGATGAGGAAGAAGCGCAGCGCACCGACGCCGAAGCGCTTGCGGCCCAGTGATCGAAGCACCGTCGCGTAGACGGTCAACGAAGACTCAGGCGTGGCCGACATCGCCGACAAAACCGGCGCGCGAATGGATGCCAAGCTGAGCGAGCGCTTCGGTGTATTTGTCCTCAAACGCCCGTTCGAAAATCATGTCATGGTCTGCCTCGAGCGCGAGCCAGTAGTTGCTGCGCAACTCGTCTTCGATCTGGTCGGCATCCCAAGATGAGTAGCCAAGCGTGACCATCGCCTTTTTCGGGCCGCATCCGCGCAGCACATCGCGCAAGACGGTCATCGTTGATGTCAGCGAGACGGTCTCGGAAATCGGAATTGTCGCGTCATTCTCATAGTCAGGCGAGTGCAGGATGAAGCCACGGTTTTCGTCAACGGGCCCGCCGCAGCGCAGAGGCGGATGCGCGATCGCGCGCGCCATCGGCGGTTGCGGATTGTCCTCCAAACCATCGACGCGTTCGATGAGGTCTTCCATCGTCAGCACATTTGGCTTGTTGATGATGAAGCCCATGCATCCGTCCGTGTTGTGCGCACACACAAAGATGATTGAGTCTGCGAACATGGATGAGCGCAGGCCTGGAGTTGACACGAGGAATTTTCCTTCGAGCTGTCCCGTGATGTAAGTTATGGCTTATTCTCCCGATAAAACCGGGTGAGCTAACTACACTTGTTTTGCTTTGACCAGCCCCATGGGGTCTTACACCGTAAGTCAAATCTTTCACGCACCGACATGCCTGACGCGAATGTGAAGTGTGTTTGATTGCGGATCAAAACCCAAACCCGCAGGCTTTTTCTGATGTCTGGTGCTCTTTCTGCGAAATCGACCATAGCGTTCACTGCACTTGCGCTGATTTGCGGAGATGGGGTCGCTTCTGAGCACACCGCATGGACCGATGTCGACGGTGCCAAGGTTCGCTTGATTGTGGAGACCCCGCTCGCTGCGGCAAATGGTGCACTGCCTGCGCAAATACGTGGCGCAATCCAGATCGATTTGGCACCCGGCTGGCACACCTATTGGCTGGAGCCCGGCCCTTCTGGCATACCGCCACAAATATCACTGACGGCGGACAGTGGCGTTGAAGGCGCGGAAATCGCTTTCCCGAAGCCCACGTGGTTGGATAATCAGTATGGCGATTATGCGGGCTACTCGGAGCCGGTTGACCTGCCGGTGACCTTCACACTTCGTGACCGGGAAAGTCCCGTACTGTCCGGGCAAGTTTTTCTCGGCGTTTGCGAAGCGATCTGCATTCCGGTCATCATTCCGTTGGACATGACACTCAAGCCGGGCACACGCTCCACGCCGGAGGACATCCTTGTCGCTGGAGCGTTCTCCGCCATTCCACGATCGCCCGGACCGGGCGAGGGCTTTGTTTTGGAGGCGCAACCAGACGGTGGATTTCTGGTCACTGTGGAGCATTCGCCATTGGCCGATGCCACCCCGCGTCAGCTCTTCGCCGCCATGCCAGGCAGCCAACTCGGGCGGCCTCAGGTCGAGGTGCAAAGCGCCACACGCACGGTGTTTCGGGTCGCTGTCTACAGCGGCACTGCCTCCGCAGCGCCCGTGACGCTTGTATTCGACGCGGGCGGCGACGCCTTTCAGGCAAACGCGACACCCGAAGGCTGACGAAAACCAACATATTGATCCGTGCGGGGCTTGCCGTTGTTGTGCGCGCGTTATCTTCCTGCGCGACCCACACACAATCGCCAACAAACAATGAGGATACGGGACATGGCTTTGAACATCGGTGACACTCTTCCATCCATGACGCTGAAAACAGTGACAGCGGATGGCCCGTCAGAGATCGAAACGGACAGCCTGTTCAAGGGCAAAACAGTGGTGCTCGTCGGCATGCCGGGTGCCTTCACCGGCACTTGTTCGCTTAACCACCTGCCCGGCCTCGTCGAGAACGCGGATGCGATCAAGGCGAAGGGCGTCGATGAAATCGCGGTGCTGACCGTCAACGACCCATTTGTCAGCGGTGCGTGGGCCGATCAGTCCGGCGGCAAAGATAAGATCGTGTTCCTCGCCGATTGGGACATCGCGTTCACCAACGCCATCGGCATGGACATTGACCTTGGCGTGGCCGGTCTTGGTGTTCGCTCCAAGCGCTACTCGATGATCGTGCGCAACGGTGTCGTCGAAACGCTCAACGTCGAAGACAGCCCCGGCGATGCAGATGTGTCCGGCGCCGCGGCGATCCTAAACCAGCTTTAGTCCGCGCTACTGCGGCCGGTCAGCCGCGTTCGTCCTTCGGTGATCCCATCACGATGTAGGATGTGATCAGTCGTACGCCGCTGACCGTGCCCAGCACCTCGGTGTGGAAGTGCTTATAGGCGGTGAGGTCGGCGACTTCGACGCGAAGCAGATATTCGACCGTACCGGTGATGTTGTGGCACTCGCGCACCTGGCGGGCAGCCACCATTGCCCGCTCAAACACATCCTGTGCCGCTTTGGAATGCTCCGCCAAGCCGACCGCCACGTAGGCGATGAATGACTGCCCAACCTTGAACGGATCAATCACGGCGCGGTACCCGGCGATGACGCCGGTGCGCTCCAACTCCTGCACACGGCGCAGGCACGCCGATGGCGACAGCCCTATCCGGTCCGCCAACTCCAGATTGGTCAGCCGTCCATCTGCTCCGAGCTCACGCAATATGTTGCGATTTATTGTGTCGATTTCAGTCATATATTGCGCAATTAGACCACAAGACCGCATCTTTGCAATTCCATTGCGCGCTTACTCATCCAAAATTGCGTGATGCAATACGAACTTCTCCTCGCCCTGATAGCCTTCGCCTTCGCGTCGTCGATCACACCCGGCCCAAACAACATGATGCTGTTGGCGTCTGGCGCGAATTTCGGCTTTCGCCGCACCGTGCCGCACATGTTGGGCATATCCATTGGTCACGCGTTCATGGTGTTTCTGGTCGGTGTTGGGCTGGCGCAGATGTTTGTGGCGTTTCCGATCATCAAACAGGTCATGCAGGTTTTGGCGGCCCTCTATATGCTTTGGTTGGCGTGGAAGATCGCCAACGCCGCGCCGACCAAACCGGGCGACGCGGGTGGCGAACCATTCACCTTTTTCCAGGCAGCGGCGTTCCAATGGGTGAACCCGAAGGCATGGGGCATGGCACTGACCGCGGTGACAGCCTACGCGCCCGGCGACACCGCGTTTGCAATGATGTTGGTTGCCGCGACGTTTGCCTCAATCAATCTGCCATCGGTGTCTGTATGGACCGTGCTCGGCCAGCAGATGCGGCGATTTCTGACGAACCCCGCACGCCTGCGCGCCTTCAACTGGACGATGGCGGCGTTGCTTGTCGGGTCACTGCTGTTCGTGTTCCGCGCCTGAGGCTAGGTGTCAAGACCGGTGCGACGACGGACTTCTCCGGCAACGAACCCCGCTATGCCGCCGCCTATCGCAGCGCTGACGACCGAGTTCAACCCAAGCCATTCGCCGAAAAAATAGGCCGCCGCTGCACCGAGGATCACGCCCAAAACGGCAAACACCAGATTGCGAAACAACCACTGCGGCATCGTTTTTATCAGCCCTCAACTCTTGAACGGCGCCATGCCCTGGCGGGCCAATTCGTCGGCGCGTTCGTTTTCCGGATGACCGGCATGGCCTTTCAGCCAGTGCCATTCAACATTGTGTGCGGCAGTTAGCGCGTCGAGCTCCTGCCAAAGCTCAGCGTTTTTCACCGGCTTCTTGCTTGCGGTCTTCCAGCCATTTTTCTTCCATCCGTGGATCCAGCCGGAGATGCCGTCTTTCACATATGAAGAGTCCGTCCAGAGATCGACGGGATGCGGACCACCTTTCAACGCTTTGAGCGCTTCGATGGCGGCTTGAAGCTCCATGCGGTTGTTGGTGGTTTCGGCTTCGCCGCCGCTCATTTCCTTGCGCTTGCCGTTCCACTCAAGGATCGCGCCCCAGCCGCCCGGCCCAGGATTTCCGCTGCAGGCGCCATCGGTGTGGATGACAATGCGCTTGGTCGCATCCGCCATCGCTATGCCAGTCCGTATTCTCGCGCGGCATGCACCTGCGCGTGAAATCGCATTTTGCGAACGTATTCTTCCGGATCCTTTTTCACCACCAGAGAACCCTCCGGCGTTGAGACCCAGTCGTAGAGCCGCGTCAGCATGAAGCGCAGCGCAGCCCCGGCGCAAAGCAGCGGCAACGCTTCAACTTCAGCAGGCTCCAAGGCACGCTCCGACTGATAACCCGCGAGAAGCGCGGTACCCTTGGTGATGTTGAATGTGTGGTCACGCTCAAAGCACCACGCGTTGAGGCACACCGCCATATCGTAGGCGTAGAAATCATTACAGGCGAAATAGAAGTCGATCATTCCGGACAGCTGATCGCCGATGAAGAATACATTGTCCGGGAAGGCGTCGGCGTGGATGACGCCATTTGGCAGGTCATCAGGCCATCCGGCTTCGAGACGGTCCAACTCGCCGGCCGTCAAAGTTGCTAAGTCAGGATCAATCGCGGCGCCCGCGTTTTGGCATTGCTCCCAAAGCGGGCGCCAATCGGTCAACGTCAGGCCATTGCGGCGCTTAAGGTCGAACCCTTCGCCAGCCCCGTGCAATTGCGCCAACCCCCGCCCGACTTCACCACAGTGCGCTGCGGTTGGTCTGCGCATCCAAACGCCTTCCAGAAAGCTGACCATGGCGGCAGGCCTTCCCGCTAGCGTACCCAGCATACCGCCATCGCGCCGCTTGATCGGCGTTGGGCAATTGAAGCCCTTTTGCGAAAGATGTTCCTTGAGACCCAAAAAGAACGGCAGATCGTCTGCGTTCACGCGCTTTTCGTAGAGCGTCAGGATGTAGTTGCCCTGCGCCGTGTGAACCATGAAGTTGGAGTTCTCTACGCCCTCGGCGATACCGCGGTAGGACAGCAACGCACCGACATTGTAGTCGCTCAAAAACGCCGCCAAATCGTCATTGGTAATATCGGTGTAGACAGCCATGAAATACGGTCACACCGTTTCGATTTGCGCGCCGGTGCCGTTCAAGAACGCCATGTCTTCGCTGTCCAAGGGCGTATCGCGCAGCGAGCGCATGACCGGGAAAAGCTCCGTCTCTTTGACGGTCAGCGCGATGTCGATTGTCACATCGAAGCGTACGCGAAACGCGTCTACGATCTCCTCGACCACCACCTCCGGCGCGGAAGCACCTGCAGACATGCCAACGCGCGTTGCGTCACCAATGCGGTTCCAGTCGATCTCGGC
>JBCBHR010000077.1:0-7303 GCA_038525365.1 Pseudomonadota bacterium
AAATTGCTGTGGCGCACGCCAAAGGCCGGGTGGAATGCGGCGCACGCTTGGCTTAAGGCGCGAGCGTCTATCACAGAGCTTGCTTTTCATGACCGATCCGCACGAGAAACGAAACAGCCTGTCCTATGCCGATGCCGGTGTGGATATTGATGCGGGCAATGCGCTTGTGGAGCGTATCAAACCTGCCGTTCGATCCACCGCCCGGCCCGGCTCTGATACGGAGATCGGCGGTTTTGGCGGGCTTTTTGATTTGAAGGCGGCGGGGTTTGTCGATCCGGTGCTCGTTGCCGCCAATGACGGCGTCGGTACGAAGCTCAAGATCGCGATTGAAACCGGCATTCACGACACGGTCGGCGTCGATCTGGTGGCGATGTGCGTCAATGATTTGGTAGTTCAAGGCGCAGAACCGCTGTTCTTCCTCGACTATTTCGCCACCGGCAAACTGGATGTGGATGCGGGAACCGCAATTGTTGAGGGTATCGCAAAGGGCTGTCGGCAGGCGGGCTGCGCGCTCATCGGCGGCGAGACCGCTGAGATGCCGGGCATGTATGCGACGGGCGACTATGATTTGGCAGGCTTTGCCGTTGGCGCTGCGGAACGCGGTACGCTGTTGCCACGCGGCGACATAGCCGAAGGCGATGTGCTGATCGGCCTGGCCTCATCCGGCGTGCATTCCAATGGATTTTCGCTGGTTCGCCGCGTCGTGGAACTTGCTGGCCTGGATTGGACGAGCACTGCGCCATTTGAAGATGACGGAGCAACAATTGGCGAAGCTCTGCTGTCGCCGACGCGGATTTATGTGAAGCCCGTGCTGCATGCTTTGCGCGTCACCCAGGCGATCAAGGGTCTGGCGCACATCACCGGCGGTGGGTTTGTGGAGAACATTCCCCGCGTGCTGCCGGATGGCATCGGCGCGCAGATCGATCTTGATGCGCTGCAGCCGCCACCGGTCTTTGGTTGGCTGGCGCGCACCGGCGGGATCGACGCAGCGGAGATGTTGCGCACCTTCAATTGCGGGGTCGGGATGGTGGTGATTGCGGCGAAAGCCGATGCCGAAGCAGTTCTCAAAGCACTGCAAACGGCCGGTGAAAACGCGTGTGTAATTGGCAATCTTTGCCAGGCAGGCGATGAGCGTGTGGCGTTTTCCGGGGCGCTGGCGCTTTGAGCGCACGTGTTGCGGTGCTGGTCTCTGGGCGCGGCTCAAACATGCTCGCGCTTGCCGACGCCTGTGCAAAACCCGATTTCCCCGCTGACATGGTAGCGGTGCTCTCCGATCACGCCGACGCGGCGGGCCTCGCAAAAGCCGCTCAACGCGGCATTGCAACAGGGGCAGTCCCAAAATTGCCAGGAATGACGAAGGCTGAGCACGAGGCTAAATTGCACGCTCTTTTGCAAAGCTTTGCCCCCGACATCATTTGCCTTGCCGGTTATATGCGTCTGCTCAGCGCGCAATTTTTGGCACCTTATGAAGGGCGGATCGTCAATATCCACCCATCGCTCCTGCCAAGGCACAAGGGCCTTGATACGCACGCCAAGGCACTTGCGGCGGGCGACAGCGAACACGGTTGCACGGTTCACCATGTGACTGCGGGCATGGATGAAGGTCGGGTGATTGCGCAGGCGCGGGTGCCGGTTATCGCCGGTGACACGCCCGAGACATTGGCCAAACGCGTGCTTGCCCAAGAACACCGGCTCTACCCGCAAGCCCTGCGCATGCTCATCAAGGAGCGCGGGCTTTGAACTACCGGCACGCCTATCATGCGGGCAATTTCGCCGATGTCGTCAAGCACATCATCCTGACGCGGGTAATGGCCTATCTGCAGCGCAAGGATGCGGCCTGCCTCTATCTTGACACCCATGCGGGCATCGGGCGCTACCGGCTGGACGCTGACGAAGCGAAGAAAACGGGAGAAGCCGAAAACGGGATCGTACGATTCTCAAACGCCTCACCCAGCGCACCCGTTGATGTCGCGGCATTGCTTGAACCCTACTCTCACGTGTTGTCTGCGCTGAATTCTGCGGGCGATTTCAATGTCTTGCCCGGTTCGCCAGAGATCATGAATCACCTGCGCAGATCGCAAGACAGGTGCCTCTTCAACGAACTGCATCCAGATGACCACCGAACGCTCGCGGCAAATCACGCGCGCGCGCGCAAGACGGCGATCACCGATCTCGATGGGTGGGCCTGCCTTCGCGCCAAGCTGCCGCCAACCGAACGGCGCGGCCTCGTCTTGATCGACCCGCCGTTTGAAAAGATGTCCGAAACCGATGACTTGCTGAGCGGTCTCAACGATGCGCTTAAGCGCTTTGCGACGGGCACGTATTTGATCTGGTATCCGCTGAAGGACGCGGCACTTGCCTCGCGCCTGCACGACGGCGTCAAGGCGCTGGCGCCACGTTCCGCGCTGAACACCGAATTGTGGGTTCAGCCGCCAAGCGACGGTGTCTTTGCCGGGAGCGGAATGGTGATTATCAATCCCCCGTATGTTTTGGAGAGCGAGTTAAAGGTGCTGTTGCCGTGGCTCGCCAAGTGCATGGAGCGCGACACTGACAGCGGCAATTGGGCAACAGACTGGTTGGTCGCCGCGCCGTGAGGGTTTGCGACAACCGCTTTGCGCTTGCCCTGCTCTACGGGTCTGGCTAGGCATTTGCAGGACAAAAGGGAGCTTCACATGCGTTGTGCACTCAACGGAATTCTCGCCGCCGCACTTGTGGTCACAGGCAGCTTCGGCATGACCGCGCCTGTAGCAGCGCATGAAGAGTATGTCCGCGAGGTCATCAGTGCAGAGTGTGAAACGCCAGCCCTGATCAAAGCGATCAAGAGCCGCTTTCGCATCCAGGCGCGCAAGATCCATGATCGCCCGGAATGGCGCATTGAAGACGTCACAGAGATCCACCAGCACCGCCACATTCCGCAAGACGTGCACGCGCAACGCGCGGTGGACCGTCGCTACTGCCATGGCACTGCCGTTTTCAACGACGGGACTCATCGCTCGATCTGGTATCTGATCGAAGGCGGCATGGGCTTTGCGGGTTTTGGCCAATCGTGGCTCGGATCGCGCGATAAGACGCGCAAGGTATTTGCAAACGGTCCGGCGGTGGACAATGTCGAGTTCTGTATCGAGGGCCTCGACAAGTGGAACGTCTACAACGCGCACTGCCGCCTGCTTCGCTGACAGTGACCAATCACCAGGATTGATGGGGCGTCAATCAATGGCCAACCTGCGCCGGATTTGCGCGCTACTTTGCGTATTTGCCATCGCCGCCTGCTCCCTTGAAGGCGATGTAGATGATCAATCGGGCGCAAAATCCGGCGGCATACCCGTCGGCGATGGTTTCGATTTCTACGTGCTCGCGCTGTCCTGGTCGCCGGGCTATTGCCGGTCGCAAGGTGACCGCGCCAACCGGCAGCAATGCGGTCCCGGCACGTCATATGAGTGGATTGCCCACGGCTTATGGCCGCAGTTTCACCGTGGGTACCCAGAATTTTGCGAGCCCGGAACACGAGACCGCGTTCCCGATGCCGTCAGCGACGGTGTGTTCGACATCATGCCGTCGTCCGGATTGATTGCACACCAATGGCGCAAACATGGCGCGTGTTCGGGCCTTGATGCTGGCGACTACTTTTTCGTGACACGCAAAGCCTATGACGCCATCGAAAAACCCGACATTGATGCAGGACGTTCACAGGCTTTCAGCGAGACGCACAACGCAATCGAAGACGCATTCCTGTCAGCCAATCCGGCAATGCCACCGGAGGCCATCGCGGTCACGTGCGACCGGCGTTTCTTGCGCGACGTGCGCATCTGCATGAAACCGGACTTGAGCGACTACGTGTCGTGCCCGGAAGTTGACCGTCGCCATTGTCGCCTGCCCCGGATGGTTGTACCGCCCGCCAACTAATTCACTCACACTTGGAAAGACCAAACACATGGCCCTTACGCTGCTTTTTGCGCCCGCTTCGCCTTACTCCGCAAAGGTCCGCATCGCTGCGGCCATTGCTGATATCGCGCTTGATGCGCGCACGATAGCGACATCCGATGAGCCCGAAGCGCTGCTGGCCGCCAATCCGCTCGGCAAGATCCCCTGCCTCGTTTTGGAGGATGGCACGGGGCTGTTCGACAGCCGTGTCATCATGCAAGAACTTGATCGCATGGCGGGCAAGACGCTTTACCCGCGCAACGCCATCAAGCGCCGCGACGCAGAGCGGTTGGAAGCAGCCGCTGATGGGTTATGCGATGCACTGATCGCACAGGTTTATGAAAAACGCTTCCGCGCGGAAGAGAAAGTCGAGGTCAGCTGGCTTGATCTGCGAGCGCGCACGGTGGAGCGCATGCTGGATTGGTTGGATGCAAACGTCTCCATGCGCGGCAAGCCCCATGGTGGCCACATCGCAGTGGCAACGGCTGTTGCCTATCTCGAACTGCGGTTTCCGGACATCAAGTGGTCGCGCGGTCGGCCAAAACTGAAGCGCTTTGTCGCCCGTTTCGCTGACGCTGTTCCGTCTTATGCCGACTTGAAACCCAACGCCTGATGCCTCGCCGGTTCCGAACTGCAAACAAAAAACCGCCGCGCCACTTGGAAGTGGCACAGCGGTACAGTCAGTTCGTGCTGGAGAAAGGGATCAGAACTTGACGCCGAGACCGGCGCGCAAGGAGTGCTCTTCAAACCCGGACGACACGGACGTGCCTCCAAGGTCAAACGTCTTGGCCTCATAGTCAGTGTAGCGGTATTCGAGGCGTCCAAAGACTGACTCAGTCAGCTTGGCGTCCGCGCCGACACCGGCTGTCCAGCCAAGGTGTGTGTTGTCATCGGAGACCGTGCCCGTGTCCACGGTTGCGCGGGTCGCGGCAATACCGGCGGTGCCGTAGATAAGGACCGGATCGAACGCGACACCAAAGCGTGCGCGCAGCGAGCCGTTGATGCCTTTTTCAGCGATGATGCCGGTTGTGCCGAGTTCGCCGTCAATGTCGCCAATGGCGAGATCAACTTCACCGCCATAGACAAATCCGCCAACTTCATAGTTGTAACCGGCAAATATGCCGCCTTCGAAACCGTCCGCGTCGATGTCGCCCGCGGTTGAATCAAATGTGCCGTCGAGTGTGTAGCCGACAAAGCCGCCGACATAGATGCCTGACCATCCGCTTGATGGTTCCTGCACAACGATGGGTGCGGCCGGTGGCTGTGGTGGCAGTTCGACGGCGTCTGCGGCCATGGCAGCCGTCTGCATGGCGACGATGCCGCTCACCAATGAAACACTAAATACTGTGGATCGCATGTTGAGCTCCTAATGCGTTCCGGCCTCTCCAAATTGAAGCCTGTTGTTAAGCTCCCCAGCCATGGAGTTCTTCCGCAAAATTGCGGCGCGACGACTGCCAAATTTGGGAGATTTGATGTCCAAGCCATGGCGTTCGGTCACATTTGGCCATGTCAGCGAAGCGAAACTGGTCGTTGCACCGCGATCACGCGTCACTTATGTGCGGCATTAAAATGATAAGCGACGGGGACGAAACAGAACATGGCCTTCAATTTCGCGATGCTCCTTGCTGGCCTTGTACTGCTTGTTTTTGCAGGCGATTTTCTCGTCAAAGGCGCTGTTGGCCTCGCCGAGAAGCTTGACATCCCCCCGCTGATCATCGGCCTGACGATTGTGGCATTCGGCACCTCTGCCCCCGAGCTGTTCGTTTCGCTGAACTCCGCGCTGAGTGGCGTGCCGGACATCGCGATGGGCAATGTGATCGGCTCTAATATTGCCAACGTGCTCCTTGTGATGGGCGTACCGGCGCTGCTAGCGCCGATCCACGCCAACCAACGCGGACTGTCGCGCAACGTGGCGATCATGCTGGTGTTTACGGTCGCCTTCATGTGGATGATTTCCGACGGCGTGCTGTCGCGCATCGAGGCCGCGCTGCTTTTTGCGGGTTTGATCCTGTTTTTAACCGCGCAGATCTTGCGGGCCCGCGCGGCCATGGCGGCCGACGATGAAGAGGAAATTCCACCAGATTATCACGACGAGATCGGGGAAGCGCCGCACAGCGCGGCCATGATCACGGTGTTCTTGATCGGCGGCATCATTGGCCTGCCCATCGCCGCGCAAATGACGGTGACCGGCGCCACGTTCATTGCGACCGCCTTTGGCGTATCAGAAGCCGTCATCGGGCTCACAATCGTCGCCATCGGTACGTCGCTGCCGGAACTTGCAACCTCCTTCATGGCGGCTTGGCGCAAGGAAGCAGATGTCGCGCTTGGCAACATTATCGGCTCCAACGTTTTCAACCTGGCGGCCATCATGGGCATCACGGGCATGGTGACGGCGATCCCAGTCAATGAAATCATCATCAACCGTGACATGTGGGCGATGCTGATCACATCAGTGGTTCTGGCGGTGATCTGCTTTGGCAAGATCACCACGGGCAAAGTGCTCGGCGCGGTGATGCTTGTCGCCTATGTCAGCTACCTTATCTCATTGTTTGATTTCACATAATTTCAAACGACGGGATACAATTTGACTGACCTGCCAGCCGTTCTTGTGACGGGCGGTGCAAAACGCATTGGCCGTTCCATCGCTACCGATCTCGCCGGACGCGGCTATCCCGTCGCAATCCACGCCAATTCTTCAATTGATGACGCGGAAGCGCTTTCAGACCAGCTGCTGTTGGATGGTTGCAAGGCGGCGGCCGTTTCGGCGGACTTGATGGATGTTGAAGCCACGGGGCAACTGGTGGCGGATGCTGCAGAGGCGCTCGGCATGCCCATCCGGCTGCTCGTCAACAATGCGTCCGTCTTTGAAAACGACGCGGTGACCGACTTCACGCAAGCTCAGTTTGATCGACACATGCGCGTTCATGTCGCCGCGCCCGCGCAACTGGCTCAGGCACTGGTCGGCGAACTTGGCGACGGGGCCGAAGCTTTGATCGTCAACATCATCGACCAGCGCGTGAAGCGGCTGACGCCGAACTTTTTCACCTACACACTGTCAAAATCGACGCAGTGGGCGATGACCCAGACCATGGCGCAGGCGCTTGCGCCGAACGTTCGCGTCAACGCCATCGGCCCGGGTCCGACACTGAAGAATGTGCGGCAAGCTGACGAGGACTTTGCCAAGCAAGTCGCCGCCGTGCCGCTTCGCCGCGGGCCGTCTCTGGATGAATTTGCCGCAACAATAGCCTATTTCTGGGAAGCAAGGTCGGTGACCGGCCAGATAGTCGCGCTTGACGGTGGACAGCATCTGGCATGGGAAACACCGGATGTGGTTGGCATCAACGAATAGGACAGAATGGCCCGGGCGTTTCGACAAAAATAC
>JBCBHR010000078.1:0-7299 GCA_038525365.1 Pseudomonadota bacterium
CCCTTGGCCGTGGCTTCTGCTTCAAAGCCCTCAATCACCATCTGCGTGCCGGGCTGTGCGAGATATGGCGTAACGACGGTGATGTCTTCC
Source organism: Pseudomonadota bacterium (assembly GCA_038525365.1). Classification (GTDB taxonomy): domain Bacteria; phylum Pseudomonadota; class Alphaproteobacteria; order Rhizobiales; family Rhizobiaceae; genus JBCBDX01. The sequence continues at coordinate 91 of JBCBHR010000078.1, forward strand.
GCCTTGGTGATCACGCTGCCAGCGATGAGCGCCGCGACGGCGGCTGCGAGTGTCTTCAGTTTCAAGGTTTCCCCTCCCAGTGGAACTCCGTTGACGGCATCATTGCCGAACGGTGTTGGTCGTCAACCGTTTTGTGGCGGCTGGCTCAGGCGCGCATTGATGGGCGCATTGGCGTCGATGGCTTCCAGATATTGCGCGTACACGTCCTCGTAGCGTGCGTGCGCCTGCGCGTCCGGCACGTAAGTCGCATCGACCACGGCCAGATTTTCAAATGCGTCTTCCAGCGTATGGAAATGGCCCGCAGCGCAGGCGGCCAGCCCTGCTGCGCCAATCACGCCCGGGTCTTTGACCGCGACACGGTCGACTTTACGGCCGAGCACATTGGCACGGATCTGGTTCCAGATATCAGACTGAAACCCGCCACCGCCGCCACGCATGACCTTCACGTCAGCGCCCGCTGAGGCTTCCAACGCTTCAAGCGCTTGTCGCACCGAAAAGGCAACGCCCTCCAGCACGGCACGCCCCATGTCTGAACGTCCCGACGTGTGATCCAAATTGGCAAAAACGCCGCGCAGGGCCGGGTTCCAAAGCGGTGCCCGCTCGCCCTGCAGATGCGGCAGGAACAGCGGTGCCGGACGATCGAAATCGCATTTGGCGACGTCTTCCATCAGCACAACTGGGGTTGTTGCAAACAGATTGCAGAGCCATTGCAGCGATGCGCCGCCAGACTGCGTTGGCGCTGCATGCAACCGCACCCCATGGGCCTGGCCAAAGACGATGACGCCGGCCGTTGGGTGCACTTGCGCCGAATTGATGCCGAGAATTTCACTGGTCCCGCTCAGATATCCGGCCGTGTCTTTGGCGACACCGCCCGTGCCGACGAGCCCGGTCCACGCGTCCATGGTGCATGTGGCGATGGGCGTGCCTTTGAATGGTCCGTGCGACACGTTGCCCGCAAAACCGAGCACTGGTTTGATAGGCGCGAGACGCTCTGCGGCACCGTCCACCAAGTCGAGTGCCCCATCGACATAGGTCAAATCAGGGCCCGTCAGACCGATATTGGACAAGCCGTCGGTTATTGGTTGGCCGGTCAGGTGCGCGATGCAGAAATCCTTTGGCAGCAGAACCCAGCGTGTTTGTTGCCAAGTGTCTTGGTGGGTTTGCGAAACCCAAGTCATCCGCGACAGCGCATGGCTGGCATCAATGGGCATTGGCGCGCCCCACCACGTCATGCGCTGTTGCGTCGAAACCCGGGCGTCGAGTTCTTCAGCTTGCGCGGTCGCGCGCGTATCCTGCCAGATGATGGCGGGCATCAGCGGTTGCAGGTCAGCATCGACGAACACATGCGTGTTGACCTGGGAGCACAGCCCTATTGCTGCGACGTTGTCGGCGTGCGGGGCAAATTGCTCCAGCGCTTCGTCTATAAGCCGCGTCCAGTCGTGCGCGTCCTGCTCGGCGATCCCAGCATTGCGGCGCGCTGTCGGGTATGCGCGTGAAAAGTAGTCCACGACACCGCCATCTGCGGCGATGACACCAGCTTTGACACGCGTCGTGCCAATGTCGATGCCGATGGTGAAAGCATCGCTCTGCGCTGCGCTCATGATGCGCCCTCGACCTCTTCGCGCGCCATCTCCGCTTCGAGCCATTCTTCCTCCTTTTGCGCGACCTTCTCCTGCTTCTTGGCAAGCGCGCGCGAAAGCCGGTCAAAGGTGGCGGGATCGGTGGAAAACAATTGTGGGTCGGCGAGCTTTTCGGATAGGCTGGCCATATCTGCGGTCAGCGCTTCGATTTCTGCGGGCAGCGTCTCAAGCGCATATTTGACCTTGTAGGACAGTTTTGCGTTGGATTTCGGCTTTGCTTGTGGGGCCGCCTTTTCCGCCGCTTTGGCCTTGGCGCGTTTCGCACTTGGCCTTGTATCGCTGCCGCGCTGCGCGACCATATCCGTGTAGCCACCGGCATAGGTCAGCCATTGACCGGCCTTTTCGGCGTCAGGCGCGACGATTGCGGTGACCGTGCGGTCCAGGAAATCGCGGTCGTGGCTGACCAGCAGCACCGTTCCGTCGAAATCGGCAATCAATTCCTGCAGTACGTCGAGCGTTTCCAGATCGAGATCATTGGTCGGCTCGTCGAGGATTAGCAGGTTGGCGGGTTTCGCCATTAGCTTGGCGAGCATCAGCCTTGCGCGCTCGCCGCCCGACAATTCGCGCATGGGTGTGCGTGCCTGTTCGGGCTTGAACAGGAAGTCCTTCATATAACCCGTGACGTGGCGCTGTTGGCCGTTGACGAGCAGCGACGGACCGCTGCCATCGGTCAGAAAGTGTTCAAGTGTTTCGCTTGGATCAAATTCGTCGCGGCGCTGATCCATCCGTGCGGTGTCGAGGTTCACGCCACGCTTCAGGGTGCCCTGTTGGGGCTCTAACTCGCCGGTCAAAAGCTTGATGAGGGTGGTCTTGCCCGCACCATTTGGCCCGACAAATCCGATCCGGTCACCGCGATTGATTTTGATGTCGAAACCAGTGACTTGTGGCGTGTCACCATACGCAAAATGCAGGCCTTCGGCTTCGATAACGCGCTTCCCGCTTTTGGTGGCGTCGGCTGCTTCAAGTTTTGCCGCATCGGGTGCACGTTCGTGGTCGCGGTGTTGTTGTCGCAGTTCATGCAATTGGCCAAGGCGGCGCATGTTGCGTTTGCGGCGGCCTGACACGCCGTGGGTCAGCCAGTGTTCCTCGCGCACGATTTTGCGCGCCAGCTTGTGCTGCTCAAGCTCTTCTTCCTCAAGCACCTTGTCGCGCCAATCCTCAAAGGCGGCAAAACCCTTCGCATTTTGCTTCAGGGAGCCTCGGTCGAGCCAAAGCGTTTTTCGCGAAACGTTTTCAAGGAAACGCCGGTCGTGCGAGATCACGATGATGGCCGAGCGGCTGCGGGCGATAAAGCCTTCCAGCCACTCAATGGTCGGTAGGTCCAGATGGTTGGTTGGCTCGTCAAGCAGCAGAAGTTCCGGCTCCATGGCCAGTGTCCGCGCCAGCGCTGCACGCCGTGCCTCGCCGCCGGACAGCGTGTTGGGATCAGCGTCCAATTTGACCGACAGGCCCTGTGCCAATTGCCGTGCGCGGCTGACATCATCTGTCGCCGTCAAATCATCGAAGATATAGGCTTCCGCTGTGGCGGCGGTCCCGAAATCCGGCGTCTGGGTGAGGTATGTGACGGCAGCTTTGCGGCCCTGGGTCAATGTGCCGGACGTCGGTTCGACAAGGCCTGCCATGATCTTCATCAGTGTGGACTTGCCGGACCCGTTGCGGCCAACCAATGCGATGCGTTCGCCCTCGTGAACGGCGCATGTGACGCCGTCCAACAGGGGCTTGCCGCCAAACGTCAGCGATATGTCTTCGAGTTGCAATATAGGAGCGGTCGCCATTGCGGGCACGTGTAGCTGCTCGATGCGCAAAGAAAAAGCCCGCCGAAGTCAACGGCGGGCCTGATGTCGATCGACGATGGATATCGCTTTACGGGCAGCGTGCGATGTAGGTTTCGCCCGTGTTCGGATCGCGGTAGCGGCAGTTGCCGTTGGCAAGCGTGCCGAGCAGAAGTCCGGCACCAGCGCCGATGGCAGCACCGGCGGCAACGTTACCGCCCGTGACGGCGGCGACACCGGCGCCCGTAAGCGCTCCGCCTGCGGTTGTCTGTTCTGCTGTTGTGCAGCCTGCCGCGACCAATCCGGTCAACGCGAGCGCTGCGATGGTGAGAGATGGTTTCATGATGGAACTCCGTCATATTGCCCGCCCCGCGGCCATGAACACCAGCAATGGCACCGAATTGCGGCAGACGGTCACATGTGTCGCGCGACGAGGTAGGCGATGCCGTGGCGAAGCTGGATGACGGTCTCCGGCCCACCAACATTGGAGAGCGTCAGTGTCGAGCCAAGCGGCACCTCGACATCGTCAAGCGGCCATTTCGCATTGGAAATCGTCAGGCCCTCAAGTTTGGTGAGCCCCGGGATGGAAAACAGTGTTTCAGCGGACCAACCGGGCTTGATTTCGGCACCGGGCAAGAGCGGCGAGGCAAATTCGTGGCCGTTGGTCAATGTCACGGTGAGCGCGGTGTCCCGCGCCAAACGATAGCCCAATGTGAGGTTGAAGAGCGCGTGGTCCGTGCGTTCACCACCAAGAGCGCCGACCAAGAACAGGTCACTTGCGCCCGCTTCGAGCGCGATCTTGACCGCGAGTTCACCGTCTGAATGCGCTTTTTCCGGTGGATGTTGGCGGCGTTTCACGTGGGCGTAGCGCTTTGCAAGGTCGGCATCGCTCGAATCAAAGTCACCGACCCATAGACTAGGCGTCACGTCCAATGCGTCCGCATGGCGAATGCCGCCATCGGCGGCAATCACCGTCCGATCTGCCATCATTTCGCGGATGCGGTTGTCGGCAAAAAAATCGCCATCGAGAAGGATCGCGTATGCGTTGCGGGTGCCACTTGTCATCGCGCTTGCATAGTCGACGCGTGCGAAGGCGAAAAGGCCGCGCCTTGTCCGATGTTTACGCGACATCAGAAGCTTGGTATTTCACTCGTGCAAGCTAACGGGGTGCCGCGTCGATGGACGTGGCTGAGAGGCGCAAAGCCAACCCGATGAACCTGATCCGGTTTGGACCGGCGTAGGGATTAGTTGCTCGCCGCCCGCCGGGTGGTTCAGCGCTACTCCCGAAAGTGAAAAAACGACAAGGAGACGCTGATGCGTTGCGTAAGAAAATCTGCTTTCGGCCTGACACTCACCTTCACAGCGGCGATGGCCGCTGTGGTTGCCGCGCCTTCAAATGTGCTGGCTGAAGACAATACACTCACGATCTACACATATGAAAGCTTCGTCGCCGAATGGGGCCCCGGCCCGCAGGTGGAGAAAGCGTTCGAGGCACAGTGCGATTGCGATCTGGAGTTTGTTTCTGCGGCGGACGGCGTTGCACTTTTGAACCGTCTTCGGCTGGAAGGCGGCAATGGCAAAGCCGACATTGTGCTCGGCCTCGACACGAACCTGACCGCAGAAGCAGCCGCGAGTGGGTTCTTTGTGGAACATGGCATGGCAGCGGATGAAACCGCGCTGCCGATTGCGTGGGATGACGCATACTTCCTCCCGTTCGATTACGGTTATTTCGCTGTGATCTATGACAGTGAGGCCATCGCCGAGCCACCGGTGACGATGGCTGCATTTCTGGATGCTGATCCATCCATGAAGATCGCCATTCAGGACCCGCGCACGTCGACGCCTGGGCTTGGCCTCATGCTCTGGGTTCGTGATGTCTATGGCGACGACTGGGAGGCAGCGCTTGCCAAGCTAAATGAGCGCGTTCTGACGGTCACGCCCGGTTGGTCGGAAGCCTATGGCCTGTTCACCAATGGCGAAGTGCCCATGGTGCTCTCCTACACGACATCGCCCGCCTATCACCAACTGGTCGAAGGCACGGAGCGCTATCGGGCGGCACGCTTTGAGGAGGGCCACTACATGCAAATCGAAGTGGCGGGCATGACGACAAAGGGTGCCGAAAACCCGCTTGCCGCTAAGTTCCTCGCCTTCATGATGTCCACCGATTTCCAAGACATCATCCCGCAAACCAACTGGATGCTCCCGGCTGCGCCCACGTCTGAGCCGTTGGAGGCCGCGTTCACCAACGCAGTGCCCGAAAAAGCGCTGCTGATGGATCCGCAAACCGTTGCCGAAAATCGCAAGGCGTGGGTCGACGCGTGGCTGAATGTGATGAGCCGGTAGTCCGGTTTCCACGGTCGTAGCGATGGCTTGGCCCGCACGGCTGACGCTTCTGGCGTTGGGCCTGATTTGCCTGACGCCGATTGCGGCTCTCATGGCACTCGGCGCAAATGCGCCGGGTTCCGACTTGGCGTCGTTGCTGTCTGATCCAGTGATCCTGCGCGCGCTGCGTTTCACGCTGCTTCAAGCCGGGCTGTCCACGCTTTTGTCCGTCATTGTCGCGCTGCCGGTGCTTTATGCGCTCAGAGCCATGCGGCCGGGATATGTGACGGGTGCTCTTCGCAGCCTGTTTGCGCTGCCACTTGTGCTGCCGCAAATTGTGGCGGCGCTGGCGATTGTCGGCGTCTACGGGCAAGCCGGTTGGGTTGCGGACAGCGCTGATTTTATGGGTCTTGGCTGGCCATCGATCTACGGCTTGCCCGGCGTCGTGCTGGCGCACGTGTTCTTCAACATGCCGCTCATCGTGCGGGTTCTCGATCAGGCATTGGACGTTGTACCCGCCGAATATCGCAAGACCGCAGCACAAATCGGCATGGGTCCATTGGCGCAATTTCGGTTGATTGACTGGCCCGCAATGGCTCCGGCAATGCGCGGCGGCGCGGCGCTTGTGTTCCTCCTGTGCGCCACCAGCTTCACCATCGTGCTGGTGCTGGGTGGTGGCCCGAGATCGACAACGCTGGAAGTCGCCATCTATCAAGCCCTGACATTTGATTTTGATGTGCGGCGCGCCGTTGTGCTGGTGCTGATGCAGGTGGCGCTCGGAGCGACGGTGGTTTTCGCGCTTTCGCCATCGCGCATCATGGATCACGGCCCGATGGGTGTGATGGGCGCAAATCCGAGGTTTGGTGGCGACGACGCGTCAAGCCGGATGAAGTTCCCCACCTACTTTGTGGTTTTTGCTGCAGGCGTGTTCGTCGGTGCGCCTTTTCTGTTTGTCGTCATCGACGGTCTGAGTGGTGATTTGACGGGCGTTGTCAGCGGATCTGCGTTCCTACACGCGGCGTCTACCAGTGCGGCGATTGGTGTTTGCTCAGCCGTTCTTGCATGTGCTGGGGCGATCGCGCTGTCTGCGACGGCGGTGGTGCCTAGACGGCGCAAGACAGGCAATGGCGGCGGGCTTCTTCGCAATATGCTTGTCGCGCTGCCGGTGCTTATGGTCGTGTTCCCGCCTCTGGTCCTCTCTGCAGGCTGGTTTTTGACGTTGCGGTCCATCATGGACCCGTTCATCGCGGCACCGCTTGTGGTTGTTGTCATCAATGCGGCCATGGCGCTGCCTTTCGTTGCAAGGATCATCGGCACTGCGTTGATGGCCTATCGCCAGCGCTACGGGCGTCTTGAAGCGCAATTGGGTTTGCGCGGCATGGCGCGGTTTCGGCTCGTGTTCTGGCCGGTCCTGCGGTTGCCGCTTGTGACTGGATTTGCGTTTGCGTTTGCCCTTTCGCTTGGTGATTTCGGTG
>JBCBHR010000079.1:0-7298 GCA_038525365.1 Pseudomonadota bacterium
TCAAAATCTCTCCTCCGGGGAAACCGAGCTTGTTGAAGCGCCGGCGCCTTTGGTGCGGGCTGGGCACTTGGTGGTCGACACGTCGGCGTCGCTGATCTCGTCGGGCACGGAGCGTATGCTCGTTGATTTCGGCAAGGCGGGGATGGTTTCAAAGGCTCGACAACAGCCGGAGAAAGTCCGGCAAGTGCTGGAAAAGGTGAAGACCGACGGGTTGATGACCACGGTCGACGCAGTGCGCTCAAAGCTCGGTGAGCCGATCCCGCTCGGGTATTGCAATGTCGGCGTCGTCGCAGATGTCGGACGCGGTACGGATGGATTTTCAGTCGGCGACCGGGTGGTTTCCAACGGTGCGCATGCGGATGTGGTCTGCGTGCCGAAAAACCTGTGTGCGCGCATTCCCGATGGCGTGAGTGACGAGGCGGCGGCATTCACCGTGGTGGCGAGTATCGGCCTGCAGGGCATCCGGCTCGCAGAGCCAACCCTTGGCGAGGCATTTGCCGTTACGGGCGTCGGGCTGATCGGATTGCTGACGGTGCAATTGCTGCGGGCGCATGGCTGCCGTGTTCTTGCCATTGACTTTGACGAGAAGAAGCTCGCGCTGGCGCGGCAATTCGGGGCCGAAACCTGCAATCCTGCGAAGGGCGAAGACCCGGTCGCGGCCGGTATGACGTTCAGCCGTGGCATGGGCATGGACGGCGTGATCGTCACAGCTTCCACCAAGTCCAACGACCCGATCACCCAAGCGGCCCGCATGAGCCGCAAACGCGGACGGATCATCCTCGTTGGTGTGACCGGCCTCGAATTAAACCGTGCAGACTTCTACGAAAAAGAACTCTCATTTCAGGTGAGTTGCTCCTACGGCCCCGGCCGCTACGACCCTGCCTATGAGCAGGGCGGGCAGGACTATCCGGTTGGCTTTGTGCGCTGGACTGAACAACGCAATTTTGAGGCGGTGCTCGATATGCTGGCGTCCGGCGCGCTCAACGTGGACGCGCTGGTCACGCACCGGATCGAATTCGAAGACGCCCCGCAAGCCTATGCAACGCTGACCGATGACCCGACCGCACTCGGCATTATGTTGACCTATTCGCACGATGCCAAAGCGCGTCATTTGTCGCGGGTGGCGCTTGGCGGCGCTGAAAGCTCTATCCCAAAATCAACCAATTCCAACACCACGCCGGTCGTGGGCTTCTTGGGTTCCGGCAATTATGCGTCCCGCGTGCTGATCCCGGCCTTTCACAAAGCTGGTGCGACACTTGCCTCGGTTGTTTCCGCCGGTGGTGTGTCCGCCGTCAATGTCGGCAAGAAATATGAGATTGCCGAAGCCAGCACGGATGCGGGATCGGTCCTGCAAGACAGCGCGATCAATACAGTCGTCATCGCGACCCGTCACAATGCTCATGCTTCCCAAGTTGTTGAAGCGCTCGAAGCGGGCAAGCATGTCTTCTGCGAAAAGCCGCTGTGTTTGACGCATGAAGAGCTGGCGCAAATCGAAACGGCGAAGGCCGCGGCGCCGGACGTCCATCTCATGGTTGGCTTCAATCGTCGATTTGCGCCACAGGTCGTGAAGATGAAATCGCTGCTCGACACCGTGAATGAGCCAAAGAACTTCATCATGACCGTGAATGCCGGTGACATACCTGCCGACCACTGGACGCAGGATGTTGCGGTTGGCGGCGGACGGATCATTGGAGAGGCCTGCCATTTCATCGACCTGTTGCGATTTCTTACGGGCGCACCGATCAGCACTCACCACGCCGTGGCGCTTGGCGAGCATCCGGCGCTCGCGGTGCGCAGTGACAAGGCTTCGATCACGCTGACGTTCGACGATGGCTCAGTTGGGGTGATCAACTACCTCGCCAATGGCCACAAGGCGGTGCCGAAGGAGCGGCTGGAGGTTTTCACTGCGGGCCGCGTTTTGCAGCTCGATAATTTCCGCGCGCTCACCGGTCATGGCTGGTCGGGTTTCAAGAAGATGAATTTGTGGAAGCAGGACAAAGGCACCTTGGCCTGCGTCGAAGCGTTTCTCGGTGGGGTATCCGGCGCAGTGCCCACGCCTATTCCGGCTAGTGAGGTCTTTGAGGTAACCCGGGTCTCCATCGACATTCAGGGAGCGTTGGCATGAGCGGTCTTGTCGGCTGGATGGACAAAACGCTCTATCCGGAATTCGGCAAAAACTGGGATGACGTCCTTTTTCGTGAACGTATTATGGCGCGGCTGACACCTGACGCCGAAGTGCTGGATGTGGGAGCCGGTGCGGGGATTGTCGAACAGATGCGCTTCAAGGGGCACGTCAAGCGCATCTGCGGCGTAGATCTTGATCCACGCGTTGAGGAAAACCCGCATCTTGACGAAGGACGGCTCGCTGACGCCGGGTCCATCCCCTATGGCGACGACATGTTCGATCTCGTCTTTGCGGACAATGTCATGGAGCATCTCGACGACCCGGTTGCGGTGTTCAATGAAATCCGGCGCGTGTTAAAACCAGGCGGGCACTTGCTGTTTAAGACACCAAACCGCAATCACTACATGCCGCTGATTGCGCGGCTAACGCCACACAGCTTCCACCAGTTCTATAACAAGCTGCGCGGACGTGAGGCTGTGGACACATTTCCCACGCACTATCTCGCCAACAGCAAATCGCAGGTCGCGCAACTCGCCGAGACATGCGGGCTGAAATTGGTGGATGTGGAGCGCATCGAAGGTCGGCCCGAATATCTGCGGATCACCTTCCCCACATATCTTGCCGGCGCGGCTTATGAACGTGTGGTCAACGCCACCTCGGCGTTTGCGGGCATTCGCATTCTTCTGGTAGCGACGTTGCAAAAGCCGATGAACAACTGAGTCCCTACCCCGCACGATGTTGAAACAAGCTGGCCGATACGCGCGGACGCTTCGCCATTTGCGGCCTGTGCAGTTTTATGGCCGCGCTTTTTTCAAGCTGGCAAGGCCGAAGCCGGACCTCTCGCCAGCGCCGTCACTTCGGGCAGCATCTGGTGTGTTTCAAAGACCGGCGGCGCGTTTGGCTTCGATGACAGGCAATGACGAATTCCACTTCCTCAACGAAGTTGGATCGCTTGACGCGGACGGTTGGGACGGCGAGCACAAGTCCAAGCTGTGGCGCTACAATCTGCATTACTTCGACGATCTGAATGCAGAAGAAGCTGTCACCCGGCGCGCATGGCACGATGCCCTGATTGCGCGGTGGATTGCCGAAAACCCGCCAGCCACAGGATCAGGCTGGGAGCCCTACCCCACTTCGTTACGGATCGTGAATTGGGTCAAGACGGCATTGTATGGTCATCCGCTTTCCGATGCGGCGCAGCACAGCTTGGCGGTGCAGGCGCGGTGGCTGACCAAGCGGCTGGAATGGCACCTGCTTGGCAATCACCTTTTTGCAAATGCAAAGGCGCTGATGTTTGCCGGGTTCTTCTTTGATGGACCCGAGGCTGACGGTTGGCGTGCACAGGCCACGACGATCCTAGAGCGGGAACTGACCGAGCAATTTCTCGCCGATGGCGGACAGTTCGAACTGACGCCGATGTATCACGCGCTGGCGCTGGAAGATGTGCTTGATCTCGTCAATTTGTGGGCTGCTTTCGAGGGTGGGCTCAATGCGCGTGAGACGGCGCTGGTCAAGCGGTGCGCAGCGATGGTTCCGGAGATGACGGCTTGGCTTTCAGCCATGAGCCATCCCGATGGCAAGGTTTCGTTCTTCAACGACACGGCCTTCAAAATCGCACCAGAAAACACTGAGCTCTTCGAGTACGTCGACCGACTTGGTTTCCCAATATCTGCGTCGACAAATTCGCTTACTCATCTGTCAGCCAGTGGTTACGTACGAGCGGAAAGCGGCCCGGCAGTGCTCATCGCCGACGTGGCGCGCGTTGGGCCGGACTATCTGCCCGGACATGCGCATGCCGACACGTTGTCATTTGAGTTCTCCGCATTCGGTCAGCGTGTTTTCATCAACTCCGGCACATCGGAATACGGCCTTGGCGCGGAGCGGCTGCGTCAGCGGGGAACAGCCGCGCACAACACAGTCTTAGCGCTTGGAGAGAATTCGTCCGAGGTCTGGAGTGGCTTTCGCGTTGGCGCGAGGGCCCGCGTGCATGATGTGAGTGTTCATCCGGGGGCTTCCGGCGCGACGATTTCGGCCCGCCATGATGGCTACCGCAGGACCAGGAGCGGCCTTGATCATCAACGTACGTGGACGTTAACGGAGACGTCACTCGAAGTCACCGATCGCTTGTCTGTCCCCGTCGCTTCAGTTGCGCGCTACCATCTTCATCCCGACGTGAAAATCTTCACCGCTGACGACGCGAGGAGCGGTGACATTTTGCTCAACAGCGGTGATACGCTCAAATGGCAAGCCGTGGGCGGAGCCTGCCGATTGGAAACCTCGACCTGGCATCCGGAGTTCGGCCTTAGCATCGAGAGCAAATGCCTGTGCATCGATCTTGATGCGGGACACGCCAGCCTCACACTGACCTGGAGCGGATGATCCGGTGCATATTCTCTTTCTGACAGACAATTTTCCGCCGGAGACCAATGCGCCCGCATCGCGCACCTTTGACCACGCCAAGGCTTGGGTTGCCGAAGGACATGAAGTTACGGTGGTCACCTGCGCGCCGAATTTTCCCAAGGGCAAGGTCTTCGACGGTTACCGCAACCGGCTGTGGCAAAGCGAGATGATGGACGGTATCCGCGTCATCCGCCTTTGGACGTATATCACTGCGAATGACGGATTTGTTCGCCGCATCCTGGACTACCAGAGCTTCATGGTCACAGGCTTTTTCGCCTCGCTGTTTGTGCGGCGGGCCGATGTCGTGGTCGGCACGTCGCCGCAGTTTTTCACCGCCTGCGCCGCTTGGGCGAGCGCCGCGCTCAAACGCCGACCATTCGTGTTTGAACTGCGCGATCTGTGGCCTGAGTCCATCCGCGCCGTCGGTGCGATGAAGCAATCGCGCGTGCTCGATGTGTTCGAGCGGTTGGAGATGTTCCTCTATCGCCGGGCGCACGCCATCGTCTCGGTCACGCAATCCTTCAAGCAAAACCTGATCGATCGCTGCATTGACGGTGAAAAAATCCACGTTGTGACCAACGGTGTGGACGCCAGTCGCTTTTCCCCAATGCCGAAAGACGGCGCGCTTACTGACGCGCTTGGCCTCGGTGGCAAGTTTGTCGCCGGCTATATCGGCACGCATGGCATGGCGCACAGCCTTGAGACAGTCGTCGATGCAGCGGCAATCCTCACCAGAGACGAAACGACGCGCGATATACGCATCCTGTTTCTCGGCGACGGCGCACGGCGCCGCGCGGTGATGGAAAAGGCCGATGCGCTTGGCCTCAACAATGTACTCTTCCTGCAAAGCGTGCCAAAAGCGGACGTGCCGCGCTATTGGTCGCTCTTGGATGTCGCCGTGATCCACCTCCGCAAGACAGATCTCTTCAAGACCGTAATCCCCTCAAAGATGTTTGAGTGCTTCGGCATGGGCCTGCCGATTCTGCATGGCGTTGAAGGCGAGTCCGCAGACATCCTAAACTCGGTTGGTGCAGGGATGACTTTCGAGCCTGAAAATGCCGAGGACCTCGCCGCGAAGATCAAGCATTTGAAGGACAATCCGGACCAAATGAACGCCTACGCAGAGCGCGGCCAACAGGGCGCTGCATCTTATGACCGGCAAACGCTCGCCAAGGCGATGTTGCGCGTGCTTGAACATGTGGCGAAGCGCTAAACCCAAGTTCAGGATGCATTCGCCATGTCGAAACTGAAGGTATCAGCAGCGGAGATGGTCGCCGCCGCCCGCGCGCGCGTTGATGAAATCGAGACCGCCGATCTGATTGCCATGCAACGCAACCCGGCTGTCATCATCGTCGATATTCGCGACATACGCGAGCGGCAGAGGACAGGCTTCATACCGGGCAGCGTGCACGCGCCGCGCGGCATGATCGAATTTTGGATCGACCCGGACAGTCCCTATCACAAGCCCGTTTTTGCGCAGCACGACAAACGCTACGTGTTTCATTGCGCATCGGGCTGGCGGTCAGCGCTGACTGTCGCGACGCTGCAAGACATGGGTTTTGCAGCGTCGCATCTGAAAGATGGGTTTTCAGACTGGGTCGCGAAAAACGGTCCCGTCGAACCAAAGCCTGGTGGCGATCAGCCATAGACCCAGTCAAATTCCGTCCCACCGAGGACGACGCGAACATCCGCACTGAAATTCGGAAAATCGTTTTCGATTGAACCGACGATCAGGTCCGCAAAACCGTCCGCATTGACATCACCGGCGCTTGCGACGCTTTCGCCCAAATTGCCTTCAAACGGTTCGCCCCTGAACCGTAAACCTTCGCTTTCGTTGAACGCACTTAAGTCAATCACCTGACGGCCCATCGCGTCCGGCGATCCAAACTGGCAGTCGGACTGCCCGAAAATCACATAGGCTTCGCCCGCATCGTCGCCCCCCGGCGCACCAACGGCGATGTCGTCGATCCCGTCGCCATTCATGTCACCCACGATGGCAACAGAACTGCCGAAATTGTCGCCGATACGATCACCAAGAATGAGAAACCCTTGGTCAGCCGACACAGTCGCGCTGTCGATCACGCGCTGACCGCCGACCAGATCTCCGAATGGCTCGGCTTGCCTGCCAAAGATGACCAGCGCAGCGCCTGCTGCGAGACCGGCGGAACCGTCCCTGTCCATGCTGACGATCACATCGTCGATGCCGTCGCCATTGACGTCGCCGCCGCCACCGACACTGCGGCCCAGGAAGAAGAAATCCGCGCCGCCGCCGTCACCTGAAATCACGAAACCATCCTCGGGCGCGATGTCGGTAACATCGAGAGCGCGCCGCCCGTCAATGCCGACCGTTCCGAAATCGGAACCATTCTTCCCAAACAAGACAAACGCCGCACCATCGGCGTTGCCATTGTTGTCGACGCCAACGGCGCTGACGATGATGTCGTCAAATCCATCACTGTTCACGTCGCCAACAGGCGCCGAAGGAAAGCCGAGATTGTCGCCGGTGGACTGACCACGCAGCAGGAAGCCGTCCAACGGGTCCAAATTGGTCAGGTCAATGACGGTTTGATTGCCCTGTTGCGTTCCAAGCGCACCTGCCGTTTTGCCGAAAATGACATACGCTTCGCCCGATCCAGAGGCGTTGTCACCGCCGAACGGACTGTTGACGATGAAATCATCAATGCCATCGCCATTTATATCGCCTGCAGCCGACACACTGCGTGCAGCGAAGTCAGAGGTGCTGTCTCCATCGATGATGACACCGTCTATGCTG
>JBCBHR010000080.1:0-7235 GCA_038525365.1 Pseudomonadota bacterium
CATCATCGGATCCGGCACGATCCTCGACACGGCACGGTTTCGTGCGCTCATCGCTGCGCATCTGAACGTCTCCAGTCACTCGGTCCACGCCTATGTTCTTGGCGAGCACGGCGATTCGGAAGTGCTGCTCTGGTCAGACGTCAACATCGGCGCGGTCCCGCTCGAAGCGTTCGGCAAGCAGACGGGCCGGACGCTGACCATGGACAACATTCAGTCAATTGACGATGGGGTGCGCCGCGCGGCCTACCACATCATCGAAGGCAAGGGCGCTACCTGGTTTGGCATCGGCGCTGGGATGGCGCGCATCGCAGAGGCGATTGTCGGCGATGAACGGGCACTGTTGACCGTATCCGGCCACACCAACGATGTTGCAGGTGCCGGACCAGTGACATTCTCAGTGCCGCGGATTATCGGCGCAAATGGGATCGTCGACACCGTTCTGCCGCCGCTTTCCACGCAAGAAGCAGCAGAGCTCGCGCGCAGCGCGGAAATTATCCGCGCCGCTTGCGCCGATCTGGTGTCTGCCGTCAGCTAGCCGCTTTCGAGAGCACTGCGCGGATGGCGTCCAACGCGTCTGCCGTCTTCGAGCCATCGGGGCCACCGGCTTGCGCCATATCCGGGCGGCCACCGCCACCCTTACCGCCGACCGCGGCTGAAGCGGCACGCACCAGATCAACCGCACTGACCTTGTCGGCGAGATCGTCGGTGACCGCGGCGACAATGCTCGCCTTGCCGTCTTCGCCTGAGGCAACGAACGCCACGACACCAGAGCCGAGCCGGTGTTTTGCGTCGTCAGCCATGGGCTTAAGGTCACGTGGCGACACGCCTGATACGACCCGGCCCTCAAATGCCATGCCATTGACGATTTCGGGTTCGCTGCTGCCACCATTGGCATCGGCTGGCCCTGCTAAAGCCAACGCCTTGCGCGCCTCGCTGAGCTCCTTTTCAAGCTTCTTGCGCTCATCCATCAACTGTTTGACGCGCTCGGGCACATCGTCCGGCGTGGCCTTGAGCACAGAGGCCGTCTCGCGCAGCTTGTCTTCCTGGGCTTCCAAATGCTTACGCGCAGCTTCGCCCGTCAGCGCTTCAATCCGGCGCACACCGGCGGAGACAGCGCTTTCAGAAACGATGCGCACCAAGCCAATTTCGCCGGTGGAGCGCACATGTGTGCCGCCGCACAGTTCAACCGAGTATGTCTTGCCCGCTTTTTCGCCATGCAGCGCCGTGCCCATGGACACCACGCGAACCTCGTCGCCATACTTCTCACCGAAGAGTGCCATCGCGCCGGTCTCGCGCGCCTCGTCAATCGGCATTAGCCGCGTCGTCACGGGACTGTTTTGCAGGATGATCTCGTTGGCCAAATCGGCCGTGCGCACAATCTCATCGCCAACCATGGTTTTTGGATGTGAAAAGTCGAAGCGCAGCCGCTCCTCGGCAACCAGCGAACCTTTCTGGGCAACGTGAGTGCCAAGCACTTCGCGCAACGCTTCGTGGACAAGGTGCGTCGCCGAATGGTTTGAGCGAAGCTTGTTGCGACGATGCAAGTCAATCTCAAGTTCGAGCGCAGCGCCAACTGCAACGCTGCCCTCCAGGACAGTGGCTTTGTGCACAAAAACGCCATCGGCGCGCTTCTGGGTATCGGTGATTTCGAGCGACACGCCCTCGCCGCGCATCAAACCGCGGTCGCCTTGCTGACCGCCGGATTCAGCGTAAAACACGGTCTGGTTCAGCACCAAATCCACCACAGCGCCAGCCGCCGCCTGATCAACTTCCTGGCCGTCAACCACAAGCGCCGTGACCACCGCCTCGCCGCGTTCGCGTTCGTAACCCAAAAACTCCGTGGCGCCGAGGCGCTCGCGGACCGCAAACCAGACGGCATCCGTAGCAGCATCTCCGGAACCCGACCAATTGGCGCGAGCTTCCGCCTTTTGGCGCTCCATCGCCGCATTGAAAGCATCGGTATCCACATTGATGCCGCGCCGCCGAAGGGCATCTTCGGTTAGATCAAGCGGGAAACCATAGGTGTCGTACAGTTTGAATGCCGTTTCACCGTCAAATTGATCGCCGTCCGACAGGTCAGAACTCGCCTGATCCAGCAGGCCGAGGCCGCGTTCCAAAGTCTTGCGGAACCGGACCTCTTCGAGTTGCAAGGTTTCGGTAATGAGCGCACTTGCGCGGATCAGCTCCGGATATGCGTCACCCATCTCAGCGATTAATGCTGGGACGAGCCGGTGCATCAACGGGTCTTTGGAGCCCAACAGATGCGCGTGACGCATGGCGCGGCGCATGATACGGCGCAGCACATATCCCCTGCCCTCATTGGACGGCAAGACACCATCGGCAATCAGGAAAGACGACGCGCGCAGGTGATCGGCAATGACCCGATGGCTTGGCTGTTGGTCACCCGCCGCCTTGGTGCCGGTCAAGCTTTCCGACGCAGCTATCAGCGCCTTGAAAAGGTCGATGTCGTAATTGTCATGCTGGCCCTGCAACACGGCGGCAATGCGCTCAAGCCCCATGCCGGTATCGATTGACGGACGCGGAAGATCGACGCGGTTGTCGCTCGCCAACTGCTCATATTGCATGAAGACAAGGTTCCAGATCTCGATAAACCGATCGCCGTCTTCTTCCGGCGTGCCGGGCGGGCCGCCCCAGATGTGATCACCGTGATCGTAGAAAATCTCAGAACAAGGCCCGCACGGACCGGTGTCGCCCATGGCCCAAAAATTATCCGATGTCGGGATACGGATGATCCTGTCATCCGATAAGCCGGCGACCGTCTTCCAGAGATCGAACGCATCATCGTCGGTGTGGTAAACCGTGACGAGAAGCTTGTCCTTTGAGATCCCGAATTCCTTGGTAATGAGGTTCCACGCCAATTCGATGGCCAGCGGCTTGAAATAGTCGCCAAAGGAAAAATTGCCGAGCATCTCAAAGAAGGTGTGGTGGCGCGCGGTGTAGCCGACATTGTCAAGGTCATTGTGCTTGCCACCGGCACGCACGCATTTCTGGGAGGTGGTCGCCCGGTTGAAGTCGCGCTTTTCAAGCCCCGTGAAGACGTTCTTGAACTGCACCATGCCCGCATTTGTGAACATCAGCGTTGGATCGTTTTGCGGGACAAGTGGGCTTGAATCGACCATCGCATGATCGTTCGATCCGAAATAGTTCAAAAATGCAGCCCGTATCTCGTTAACGCTGCTCATGGTCTGACCTGTCTTTCAATTGGCAAGCGGCGCACGTCTCCTCGAAGATCGCGAATACGCCACATTTGGTGTGCGCCGTGCTTAGCCAAAAACAATTCGACCTGTCCACCAAAAGCAAAGGGCACCCGGTGCCGCAGCGCCGGATGCCCAAAAAACCTGAAATATCCGAGACCTATCAGCCGTCCTTGGCTTCTGAGCCCTCAAAGTCTTCCTTGCCAGCGGCGGCAATTTTTTGCGTTTCGTCATCGTGCAAAAGCTGCTCGGCGATAAGCCCGGCATTTTGACGGAGTGCCAGCTCGATCTGGTCAGCAATGTCGGTGTTGTCGCGCAGGAATTGCTTCGCATTCTCCCGACCCTGGCCAAGACGCTGGCTATCATAGGAAAACCAAGAGCCTGACTTCTCCACAATGCCCGCCTTGACGCCGAGATCGACCAACTCACCGGTTTTCGAAATGCCTTCGCCATACATGATGTCGAAATGAACTTCCTTGAACGGCGGCGCGAGCTTGTTTTTGACAACCTTGACCTTGGTCTGGTTGCCGACCACTTCGTCACGATCCTTGACGGCACCAATCCGGCGAATGTCGAGGCGAACGGAAGCGTAGAATTTTAGCGCATTGCCGCCTGTGGTCGTCTCAGGCGAACCAAACATCACGCCAATCTTCATGCGGATCTGGTTGATGAAAATGACCATAGTGTTGGAACGCGCAATCGACGCCGTCAGCTTGCGAAGCGCCTGGCTCATCAAGCGCGCTTGCATGCCCGGAAGCGAGTCGCCCATCTCGCCTTCAATTTCCGCGCGCGGTGTCAGAGCAGCCACAGAGTCGATGACCAGCACATCACAGGCACCTGACCGCACCAGCGTATCGGCAATCTCAAGCGCCTGTTCGCCATTGTCCGGTTGTGAAATCAGCAAATCTTCGAGGCTGACACCAAGTTTACGCGCATAGACCGGGTCGAGCGCGTGTTCGGCGTCAACAAAGGCACAAATGCCGCCATTTTTCTGCGCCTCAGCGACCGTGTGCAGCGCCATGGTCGTCTTACCGGAGCTTTCAGGACCATAAATCTCGATAATACGTCCCTTAGGCAGGCCGCCAACGCCCAAGCCAATATCGAGACCGAGCGAACCCGTTGAAACCGTCTCAATCTCCACAATTTGCTCATTGGCACCCAGCCGCATGATCGAGCCCTTGCCAAAGGACCTTTCAATCTGCGCGAGTGCTGCGTCCAACGCCTTGGCCTTGTCCACGCCGTTCCCCTCAACCAATTTCAGATTTGCTTGAGCCATATTCTATCCCCTCTCGCCGCAATAGCTAGGCGCATTCGTTGGAAGTTGAATTAGATGTACTATCTTTGTTCTTTTTTTGCAACTCGAGTAAACCACTGAAAATATGAGATATTTTAATTTTGTTTTTGTAATGTTCTCGTTCGGTATGTTTCCTCAGCCTTCGACACGGCCCTGCTCGCGATGTGCATTTCGGAGAATCACACGCACATGCTAGGCGCACCGCATGGCTGATATCACGATCACCGGCGTGGGCGGTGCGCACTTTGATTGGGTTGCCCATATGTCCGAAGCCGGTCTTCCCGGCGCGTCGACACCTGGTTTTGTCCGATCCGACGTCGGCGGATGTTGCTTGAACACGCTGCGCGTTGCGGCTCAGCTTTTGCCGGACGCCGATGTGGCAATTGTTTCGGCACGCGGCGGCGATGAGGCCGGTGTCAGCGTGGAAGCGGCCATTGAAGATGCGGGTTTGCGCGACCAAAGTGCCGTGTTCCTTGATCGCTCGACGCCAACTTACACTGCCATTATGGACACGGCCGGTGACGTCGTCTCGGCGGTGGCTGACATGGCGTTGTATGAGACCGTGCTGCCCCGGCATTTGGGGCGGACTGAGGTCCGCAATACGATCTCCGCGTCAAACGTGCTGGTGGTTGATGCGAATTTGCCGACGCATGGCCTTGAGGCAGCACTTTCACATGCGCCGTCCACGGTCGTGGCCTTGGCAATATCGGCGGCAAAGGCAGAGCGCCTGTTGCCCGTCGCAGCCAACATCGACCTCGTCTTCATGAACACCCGAGAGTTACGTGCGCTCACCGGCGGCGAAGACCCTATTGCGTTAAACCAGTTCGGCTTCACCCGCGCGGTGATTACCGATGGCGACCGCCCAGTGCGGGTGTTGGATGCAGAAGGGGCCATCACCGCTGTGAACGTGCCACACGCGCCGTCCATTGTGGATGTCACGGGCGCCGGTGACGCGTTGGCGGGGGGAACAATTGCGGCGATGCTGAAATCACCGGAGAAACCACTGTCAAACGCGGTTCAATTGGGTGTTCAAGCCGCCCTGCGCGTTGTTGGGACGCGTGGGCCGGTCGCGCCGCTTGACTGGGATGACTTGGCGCGCCAAGCGTTTGGCCATGAGCACACACACTCCTGAGATCGCAATCACGGACGAACTGCGCGACGCCATTGCCGCTGGAAGGCCAGTCGTCGCGCTGGAATCGACGATTATCACCCATGGCATGCCGTGGCCCGAAAACGCGAAAATGGCTGCCGGCGTCGAGGCGGTCATCCGCGATGAAGGCGCCCTGCCCGCGACGATTGCGGTCATCGAAGGTGTTTTGCACATCGGGCTTGACGATGCCGAGCGCGATGCGTTGGCGCAGGTCAAGGACGCTGCGAAACTGTCGCGCGCTGACCTTGCGTTCTGCATGATGCAGGGCCTCACCGGCGGCACCACCGTTGCGGCAACGATGATGGCGGCGCATGCCGCGGGCATTTCAATCTTCGCGACCGGCGGCATTGGCGGCGTGCACCGTGGAGCAGAAACCAGCTTTGACATCTCCGCTGATCTTGAGGAACTGGCACGCACGCCAGTGACCGTGATTTGCGCCGGTGCAAAGGCGATCCTCGACCTGCCTAAAACACTGGAAGCGCTTGAGACCCGCGGCGTCCCGGTCATCGCCTATGGCCAAGACGACTTGCCCGCCTTTTGGTCGCAGCGGTCAGGTTTGCCCGCACCGCTGCGACTGGATGATGTGAGCGACATGGCGCGCTTCATCACCGCGCGTCGCGACTTGCCGCGCATGGGTCATGGCGGTGTGTTGATTTGCAATCCGGTGCCTGAAGAAGCCGAAATCCCGCTCGAAGTCATGGCCTTGCACATCGACACCGCACTTGCTGAAGCCGAGCGGCACGGCATTGGCGGCAAGGACGCCACGCCTTTCCTGCTTGGCAAAATCGTTGAACTCACCGGCGGCGACAGCTTGAAAACCAACATTGCGCTGGTGGAAAACAACGCCCGGCTTGCTGCACGCATTGCCGTGGAAATCGCGCAAAGCAGGGCAAAGCCGAAGATCGGGTTTGTTTGAACGCGCTATGCCAACATGTGCCGCATAACCTCATCAATCGGGGTCGCTTCAAAGTCTGGCAAAAGCGTTTTCAACTTTTCACCTGACAGGACATGGTCCGTCTTCCAAAGGTATCGCATCTCATTGAGTTCACGGGCAAACTCCCAGACGGGAGCCGACATCGTGAAGACCCACCACGGGAAACGGCTGAACTTGAGATCGCGGTTGAGCACCGCCTCGGCGCTTTTGCGGATGTCGACGGCAGTCATCGTGTGTCCGGGGAACGGAATATCCTCAAACTGCGCCAGTGACCCGCGCATATCGGCAAGGCCAACAGCTGCGCGCGCCCAGTCACCAAGATAGCACATGGCCTGGCGCGTTTCGGCGGGGCCCGGCAGGGTGATCGTGTTGTGCGTGATGCTTCGAAAATAGACCATCGCCATGACGCATGTGCGTTTTTCAGGATCGATGAAATTTCCAGCGCGCAAGACGATGGTTTGAACACCGGACTGCGCATAGTCGCGTTCAATCTCCAGCCTGATCTTGCCCTTGCGGCTGACCGGATTTGGCGGCGTTGTCTCCGACCAGACCCCGCTCATATCGCCGAAATGGTAGACATTGCCGGGCAGGATCACCGTTGCGCCGCTCGCTTTCGCGGCCTCGATGACTTCGCTTGTGATC
>JBCBHR010000081.1:0-7214 GCA_038525365.1 Pseudomonadota bacterium
GTCGAATTGACATTTGTCCGCATACTCAGCACTCCGGTCCCCCATAAACTTTTAATGAAATACGATCTTTTGCCAAGGTTTTTGACCCTTCAGAGGCTGTTTTGAGGTCAATCGTGGCCGTCTTTGTTAAAAGATGGTTAATCACCGCGTGACTACCCTGCGTTGAGGTAGGCGGCAAGTGCAGCCGCACTTTTCCCGATACCCTTATAAGCGCGCTCCCGCTCATCGAGCGATCCAATGGCGTCGGCAAGTGCAACTCCTTCCGCTCGGTCTGCCTTCACATCACGCAGGCGGTGCATCGTGACACGGATCGTAAAAAGGATATCGCCCGCAACATCCAAGCGGCGCACGGTCTGATACTCGCGGCGGACAAAGAGTGCGCCAAGTTGCACCGCGCTTGGCGTATCACACAAGACATTATGCGCGTCGGTCTTGGGCTTGAAGAGGCCGCCATCCCCATGAAGCGACCAATTGCGCCGCTCCAGAATTACGTCGCGCGGCAAGCTTGAAAACATCCGGTTGACCAAAACGGCCTTCCGTTCTCCGGTGCCAAATCCCGGCACCGGCGCATGAATGACATCAAGTGGGCGATCAAACTTCTCCGCCAGCGACCAGTAGGACGGCGCAAACAGCGACGCCGCAACCAAACGCCAGCCATCAGCGCATTCACGCATGATCACCAGATCGTCCGTCACCTGCATCGACGCTGCGAGCAGCGGCGGAAGTAAGTCATCGTTCGCTGCGAGAGGATTTGCGCCAGGCACACGGCTGATCAACTCGCGCACGTTACCCTGCGCAGCCAGCGTGTCGTCTCGCGCCATGAACACCGCCTCACGCGGCATTGAACCAAGCATGCGCCGCTTTTCGGCAACGCGCTTGGCAACATCGTCGTTCTGCGCAAGCCAAGCCGATCCCGAGGGCACAGGTCTTGTGCCAATCTGAAAAGCGGGCGGATGCAACAATCCACGCAAGGCGCAGACGTCAGCCATCAAGCGCTTCAAGTTCGTCGATGATGTCTTCGATGACGCCAAGCCCCTTGGCCCAGAACGCGGGATCAGATGCATTCAAACCAAACGGTGCCAACAGTTCCGAATGGTGCTTGGAACCACCGGCTCGAAGCATCTCGAAATAAGCGTCCTGAAATCCGCTCTCCGCCTTCTGGTAGACAGCGTAAAGCGAGTTCACGAGGCAATCGCCAAACGCATAGGCATAAACGTAAAACGGCGAATGGATGAAGTGCGGAATATAGCACCAGAACATCTCATAGCCTTCATTCAAGCGCACATGCTCACCGAGGCTGTCGCCCTGAACCGACATCCACAGCGCATTGATGTCATCGGTGGTGAGTTCACCGCTGCGCCGTGCCTCATGCACCTTGCGCTCGAAATTATAAAACGCGATCTGGCGCACGACCGTATTAATCATGTCCTCAGCCTTCTGCGCGAGCATGGCTTTGCGGGTACGGGCATCCGTGGTCTTTTCGAGAAGTGACTGAAATGTCAGCATCTCGCCGAAAACCGATGCGGTTTCGGCCAATGTCAGCGGCGTCGAGGCCAACAAAGCGCCCTGCTCACCGGCAAGCACCTGATGCACCCCATGGCCAAGTTCGTGCGCCAATGTCATCACATCGCGCGGTTTTCCCAGATAGTTCAAGAGCACATAAGGGTGCGCGGACGGCACGGTCGGATGCGCAAATGCGCCGGGCGCCTTGCCCGCGCGGCTCGGCGCATCGATCCAGCCCTTGTCAAAGAATTGCGCCGCAACATCCGCCATTTCTGGCGAAAACCCACCATAGGCATCAAGCACGATCGATTTGGCCGCACCCCAGCCAATCGGCGTGTCGGATGTTTCCGGCAGCGGTGCGTTGCGATCCCAAGATTCCAACACGTCTTTTCCGAGCCACTTCGCCTTCATCGCGTAATAGCGATGCGAGATGCGCGGGAAACTCTCATTGACCGACGACACCAGCGCGTTGACGACATCGCGCTCGACCCGGTTCGCCAAATGCCGCCCATCAGCCACATCTTCAAAACCACGCCAGCGATCTTCGATTTCCTTGTCTTTGGCCAGTGTGTTCGTGATCAGCGTAAAGGTCTGCGTGTGCTTTGAGAATGTTTCGGTTAGCGCCTGAAACGCAGCCTTGCGCTTGTTCGGATCGGCGTCCTGCAACAAATTAAAGGTCGGCTCGGATGTCAGGTCCTCACCATCGACAGTAAACCGCAGGCCGACCATCGTTTCGTCAAAAAGCCGGTTGAACGCCGCTGAGCTCGTGAGCGACTTTTCCTGGAGCAGTTCTTCAATACGGTCTTCCAGCTGGTATGGCTTCTCCAGACGCAAATCGCGCACCCAAGGCCAATACCGAGCAAGCTTCGGATCTGTATCGCAGGCGGTTTTCAAGTCGGCCTCTTCAAGCCGGTTGATCTCAAGGCCGAAGAACAACAGGTGGCGGCTGACGTCGGTCAGCGTCTGCTGCATGTCGCCGTAAAACTTCGCCCGCACAGGATCGGTCGTATCGCCCGCGTAAAGCAGGCCCGCATAGGAACCGATGCGGCCCATGATCTCCTGCACAGCTTCAAATCGCTCGATGGCCACACCGAGTTTTGATTGTGAGACGACCGACGAGAGCTTGCCTTTGTGGTCCTTTTCAAACGCCTTTGCGTCTGCATCGATCTTTTCCAGGTCGGTGGTCAGCTCATCACTGTCCATTCCCGGATAAAGATCATCCAAGTTCCAAACCGGCAATTCGGCCTCATTGAGCAGTTCGCTGCTTTTCTTGGTTTCTGCTGCTGACCAAAAACGGCTCGTTCTCAGCATGACGACTTCTCCTGTCCGCCTGCACACGCCAAACCCTGCATCTGGAGGCGTATGATCGATACAATTTGAATGGTTTCTGTAAGTCGGATTTCAGACACATGTGCCAGTGTGGGCCAAGCTTTTACGCTTCTAAACCAAACTGTAGCTGCCGAGCCGTCCGTTGCAACCCATGGCGCACACGATTCTCATTGCTGAAGACGATCCTGTGCAGCGCCGCCTGTTGGAAGCGACGCTAAACCGCCATGACTACAAGACAATCACGGCAGAAGACGGCGAGAGTGCCATCCATGCGCTAAGCGCCAATCACGACATCGGCGCCGTGGTGCTCGATCTGGTCATGCCGCATGTCGACGGGCTGGCTGTGCTACACAAGATGGCGGCGGACGAACTGAGAATGCCGGTCATTGTGCAGACGGCGCAGGGCTCCATGGAAACCGCGATCAAGGCAATGCGCGCCGGCGCATTCGATTTTCTCGTCAAGCCCGCAAGTCCCGACAAGCTGATCTCGTCGGTCGCAAATGCGCTCAAGGTCAAGCAACACGCAAGTCAGCCGCGCTCCGGCAGCGAAGCCTCAAAGACAACAGCGCCCAAACGAACGGTCATCGGCGCCAGCGCTGAAATGCAGCGCGTGCGGACGTTGGTCGCCAAGGCCGCCGACAGCGACATTCCGGTGTTGATCGAAGGCCAATCCGGGACAGGCAAAGAACTCGTCGCACATGCCATTCAGTCGCAAGGTCGTCGCGCGGCCAAGCCATTCATCATCGTCAATTGCGGAGCGCTTCCCGAAAACCTCATCGAGAGCATCCTCTTTGGCCATGAGAAGGGTGCGTTTACAGGGGCCACCGAAAAGCGCGCGGGCAAATTCAGTGAGGCCCATGGCGGAACACTCTTCCTCGATGAGGTCGGCGACTTGCCCATCGAAGCGCAGGTCAAATTGCTGCGCGCGATCCAGGAAGGCCAGATCGAACCGGTCGGCTCAAGCCGTTCGGTTTCGGTGAACGTTCGTCTCATTTCGGCGACCAATAGAGATCTTGTTACGCTCGTCCGCGAAGGGCGGTTCCGCGAAGACCTGTTCTATCGCCTCAATGTCTTCCCGATCATCGTTCCGCCGCTGCGCAACCGCATCGAGGACATTCCTGCGCTGGCAAAACACTTCATGGACCGCATCGCGCGATCTGAGGGCAAAACACTGTCGCTCGGCGACGACGCGGTCGCATTGTTTTCCCGCTATGACTGGCCCGGCAATATCCGCCAGTTGGAAAATACGATGTTCCGGGCCGTTGTGCTGGCCAATGAAGACGAAACTCTCTCGATGGAACACTTTGCGCAAATCGCACAGCAGCTCCAAGCGCCGCTGTCGCACCGTGACACGGCCTACGCGGCACACCGCCCGCCCGAGCAAATCATCGCAGCGCCTGCCATGGTGGAGCCGGAGCCAGCGGACCAACCAGATGTGCACAGCGCTGATTCCATCTGGCATCCTGACGGAAACATCCGTTCGTTGGCTGAAATCGAAGCCGTCGTGATCAAGGCCGCGCTTCAACGATACAATCGTCGAATGAGCGATGTTGCGCGTCGGCTCGGGATCGGCCGATCCACGCTCTATCGAAAACTAAAAGAATACGATATCGACGCGTGAACGCGATGAGCGTTTCGCTGCACCAAAGTCCCAAATTGAGACTCTGGTAACCATGCAAATGGCGCGGCTCGTAATGTGGCAGACTTGCCATGGTTAAACCGCATTTTCCGCGCACTCAGCGCGTGAATTGAAAGCCGCACAACGTTTGATGCTGGCATCTTCGAGGGTTTTGAGCGAAACCGTCGCTAACGTGGAATTAACCACGACCATTTACGGTATGCGCTTGATCAACGGGACCAAGGCAATTGCGTTTTTTGCCTCATAAACAAAGAGATATGCGGTCACCGCACGCCCGTGGCATACTCGCCATTTTGGCTGCGCTGATTGTGTTTCCGCTGTTGGCGGGTGCGGCACACGCTGAGACCCGGAAGCTGAAGCTCTATTTTACCCACACTGGCGAGCGCGCCGAGATCACCTTCAAGCGCAACGGCAAGTACCTCAAGAGCGGCCTCACCAAATTGAACCGGTTCCTGCGTGATCACCGCCGCAAGGAATCCACCCGCATGGATCCGAAGCTATTCGATCTGATCTGGGAAGCCTATCGGATCACGGGATCGCGCGAATACATCCATGTGGTCTCCGCCTATCGCTCGCCTGCGACCAACGCCATGCTGCGCCGAACGCGTGGCGGACAAGCGTCCAAAAGCCAGCACATGGTTGGCAAGGCGATGGACTTTTTCATACCGGGCGTTTCGTCAAAAAAGCTGCGCGAAATCGGCTTCAAGCTGCAGGGCGGTGGTGTCGGCTACTATCCGCGCTCTGGCACGCCCTATGTGCATTTCGATACTGCGGGCGTCCGTGCCTGGCCACGCATGAGCCGCCGGGAACTCACACGCTTATTTCCCAATGGTCGCACACTTCACATTCCGCCGGACGGCAAGCCACTGCCCGGCTACAAGCAAGCATTGGCGGACTACAAGCGCCGTCAATCGCGCGGCCAAGTCGCCGCTGTTGTCGATGATGAAAAACGTGGCGGCAGAAATCTGCTGGCTGGCCTCTTCCGTGGTGGCAAAAACAACAGCGGGCGCAACAGCGACGATGATAGCCGCCGCAACCCGCCAACCAGCAACAACAACTCGCGCCCTTCTGCACCAGTCCAACCGGACACACCGGCGACCGTGTTGGCGGCGCTGCCAAGCTCCAAATTGCCAACACCGCAAATCGCACCGCGCGTTCGCACTGGCGTGCCCGTCGCTGTGACAGCAGCGGCACCGCCCGCGCCCGCACCGCAGCCCGTTGCAACACCCGTGCCGCCCGCAAATGTACCTGTGCCCGTGCCCGTACCTGAAACGGCACCTGCGCCTGCTCCGGCCATCGCAGAGCCGGCCGAACAACAAACCCCGGTCTTCGCCTACGCGCCACCAGTTCCAAGCCAACGTCCAGCCGTCCTTGTCGCTGCAGCACCAGCGCCTGCGCCCGCTGACCGGCGCTCAGCAGCAGAGATCGAAGCCGCGCTGAATGCTGGCGCGCCGCAAATCGCCTCGGCGCCCGCGTCGGGAACTGCGGCCAACGATGGCGCGCAAGCCATCCTCGACGCGCTGTCCGCCGATGCGCCGCAAATCGACGAGACATCCGACGCGCCTATTCAAGTTGCCTATGCAACATTGCCGAACCCGCGCACACGCCCAGCCGACTTGGTGCCCGCGCCGGCGGCCGCGGCTTCAGCAGCGCAACCATCGCCATCAACAAATGTCGAAGTCGCAGCACTGCGCCCGACATCCTTGACAAGGCCGGAAGCAACAACGTCGTCGGACCAACAAGTCACCGCTGTGCCGCTTCCACAGCCGCAGCCTGCACCTGACGGGCGTGGTGGAAGATTGCTGATTGCTCCCGATGAACGCCCGGTGATTTCAAATGAAGAGCGCCGTCTCGCAGCGCTTGCGCCCGGCGCGGCAACAACACCAAAAGCGCCCCGCCCGACCGAAACCGACGCCATCCAAGTTGCAGCCGTTGCGCGGCCTTCACCTTCAGCTTTGACGACGAGCATTGATCCCGCCCGCTTCGGCAACTGGACAACG
Organism: Pseudomonadota bacterium; assembly: GCA_038525365.1. Taxonomy (GTDB): domain Bacteria; phylum Pseudomonadota; class Alphaproteobacteria; order Rhizobiales; family Rhizobiaceae; genus JBCBDX01. Next base: position 6,472 of record JBCBHR010000081.1, read on the forward strand.
AAAACCGAGCCACTGACCACGGCGACGGTCGATGCCAAAAGGCCTGACTTTGTTCAAAACGCACGCCGAATGGCACCCGATGTCGTTTTCACCAGTGGTTTTTCAAACACACCACCACAAGACGCCAACCGCTTCGCCGGCAACGCGGTGACGTTTCTCGCTGTCGCGCGCTTTGATGGTGGAAGCGGAAATGCTGGCAATGGCCAGCCGCTTGAAATCCAAGTTCCGGCAACCAACTGATCTTTTCGACATGTTGAATGGTTTTTGGGCTGCGCGTTTCGGCTCGGTGCCCGTTACTCGCCCGGCGTGACGATCATGCCGAGGGCGGCCATGTAAGTGTCCAGCACGGCTTCTTGTTCCATGCGCTCATTGAGGTCCTGCTTGCGCAGCGCGACGATTTTGCGAAGCGCTTTGGTGTCAAAACCATTGGCCTTGGCTTCCGCGTAGACTTCTTTGATGTCGTCAGCGATGGATTTTTTTTCTTCCTCCAACCGCTCAATGCGCTCGACAACAGTGCGCAACTGATCGCGGGCAACACTTTGGACTTCGGACATGGCGCGGTTCCTCAAACACATGCAACTTCACGGGCGAAGTTGACGTGCAGGAGGCCACCGCGTCCGTCAACGGCAATGGCAGACCATCACCGGGTTTTTTGAAGGAAACGGCGTGTCAGGATTTGATGAGTGCGTTGAGCCGAGAGGCGAGCATCAAAGCTGCTGGCAATCCGAGAATAGCGCCGACAA
>JBCBHR010000082.1:0-7191 GCA_038525365.1 Pseudomonadota bacterium
CCCATAAACGTGAAGAACGGGATCGCTAAGAGCGTGTCGTTCCTCATAATGTCGAACGTTCGGTTCGGATTGGCTTGGATGAGGTTGGGAAAAAGACGGATTTCGTCGGGTGCAAATGCGGACAGTTCCACGCCGATCACGAAGAACAGCAGACCACCAGCGGCGAGCGAAAACGCGACCGGGTAGCCGATGAGCAGCATCGCCATCACGGTTACAAACATGATGGGAGCCAGGTTGTGGGCGATGATCTCGATCATTTGTGGTCCATCCTCTTTTCGAGGTCGGCCGCAGTTTCCAATTCTTCTATGATCGGCGGAAGTTCGTGCTGTGTCGTCGCATCGTCTTCGATGAGCCCGCGGATGATTGCGAACCGCTTGACGATTTCAGAAAACGCCTGCGCGAGCAGAAGCGCAAATCCGACAAACACCAGCATCTTGGCGGGCCAAAGGATGAGACCACCCGCATTGCCGGATATCTCCGGTGAACTTGTTTGGGCGATGAAGGGGAACGTGCCAACGAACTCTGCTCCGGCGGCGTTCATGAAGAAGCCCCAGCTCAGATACACCATCAACAGGCACAACGGCAGCAGGAAGAAGATATGACCGAAAAGGTCGATCCAGTCGCGTGTGCGTTTGGAAAAACCAGACGTCGCAACATCAATGCGCACATGTTCGTTGCGCTGCAGTGTGTAGGCCGCAGCAAGCATGAAAACGGCCCCGTAAAGGTACCATTGCAGCTCTAGCCACGCGTTTGAGGATTCGTTGAATACTTTGCGGACAACGGCGTTACCGGCGCTTACGAGAACTGCGACAAGGATCAACCAAGATACCGCACGCCCGATAAACGCCGTCACGCTGTCGATCCATCCCGACAGCTTCAATAATGCAGGCATTTGCCTCCCCTAGGTCCTTCCAACCGCGTCAACTCCCAATTGACCGGCAAATTTTTCGCGGACTTGTGCCCGTCTGGTAGGGAGGGTCGGTAGCACCAATCAAAGGGGAGAACAACAATTGGTAAAGAAATTAGACCAATTGGGGGGATGGCCGGTTGAAGCGCGATTTTTGCGGCGTGAGCCCGGTATCGGCATCAAGTTGCCCGGCATTGGAACAGGTCATTTCACCGTTCATTAATTGCAGGCTGCTAGGCCATGTTGTGGGCGGCGGTGGGCTAATATGGACAATGATAAACATCGCAGCGCGGAGCGAATAATCTACGAGAACTTTGTCGATCGGCTGTTTGAGGGCCGGGGACAAATCATTGCGGGCATGTGCCTTCAAGTCGCCGTCATGGCGATCCTCTACGTTGAGACATTCAATCCGATATTCTTTGTGTTCCCCGTGCTGGCGGTGGCGCTGGCTTTGATGCGCCTAAGGCAATCTCGTCAGTTTCATGCCGAGCGCGCAGCCATATCGGCATCCGGCAACAAACCGGACGAGGCCTGGTACCGCGATTGGGAATGGCGATTTACGCTGACCACGGTGACCGCCGCGCTTAACGTGGGTTTGTTTTCCTCATCCGGATACCTACTTGCCGAAACCGAGTTTGTGGCGGTTGTTGCCATAGTGCTTGTGTTTGCATCTGTGCCGTCCATCATCGCTCGCCTTTACGGATCCATTCGTCTCGCGGCGATGATGATGGTCTCTTTATTTCTACCGCTGACGCTTGGCGTCTTTACGGTCTGGGACGCGCCCCACCTTGTTATGGTTGCGCTATTTGTACCGTTCACGCTGAGCGCAATGTCGATGATCCGTGATGTGCGCCAGACGTTTGTCTTTGCGGTGCGCGGCAGTCTTGAAAAACGGCTGCTTGGCAAACGGCTCAATGATGCCGTCTCCAACATGTCGCACGGACTGCTGATGCTCGACGATGACGGGCAGGTGATCGTTTTGAACGATCCCGCCAAAGCCATTTTCGGTTTGTCCGAAAAGCGTGACTTTGCTGGTCGGTCGTTGGCTGCCGTAATGCGGTATATTCGCCGTTATGGCAGCTACGATGCTGGGCGCCTAACAGCCTTGTCTGACATTCTGTCCCGGTTGGCGAAGGGCGAACAGTCAAAAGCAAGCGTCCTCATCTCCGGAAAACAGACGCTTGAACTGTCCGCAAATCCGCGTCCCGGCGGCGGTGCGGTCCTTTTGATCGAGGACATCACCGAGCAGGTGAGGATGTCACGCAAACTGGAGAAGATGCGTACGACCGACCCGATTACCGGGTTGTTGAACCGCGATGGCTTCTTTACCGCGATCAGCAAGGCATTGGCATCCTCGTCAGCGCGCACGCAGCACTCGATCATTGTTTTCGACATTGATGATTTTAAGCGAGTCAACGACAGCGCCGGACATTTCCAAGGTGACCGCCTTTTGAAAGCTGTCGGTCAGGCGAGCCGAAAGGTGCTGGGTGCAAACGCCAAGATCACGCGACATGGCGCAGATGAATTCATTGCGTGCGTCCGGCGCAGCCGAAAGTCGCTTGAAGCGGTCTGCCGCGAATTACGTGATGGTTTGTCGACAACCTACACGGTCGGCGGCGAACAGTTTGCCATCACGATTAGCGTTGGTGGAGCGGACCTGTTACGCGACGACCATGATGGTACCGATGCCAACATTCACGCGAGCTTGGCGCTGACCGATGCCAAGTCCCGCGGTTCACGATCCTTTTCCGTCTACGATCCATCGATGAACGTCAGCCAGTTGCGTCGGCAATTGCTAAAGGGCGCGTTGATGAATGCGGTGCACGCGGGCGAGATCTCTCCGCTCTACCAGCCCATCGTAGATGCAAAGTCCGGTCGGTTGGTGGCCTGCGAGGCGCTGGCGCGATGGCAACATGACGAGCTCGGTGTCGTGTCGGCCGAGGAGTTCATTCCGCTTGCTGAAGAAATGGGCGTTGTCACCCGTATTTCCCGGCACATGCTCTCCAAGGCAATGCAGGACAGTGCCAAGTGGCCTGATGATATCACTGTCAGTGTCAATCTTTCGGCCAAAGACTTTGAGGATACAGCGCTTACCGATTGGCTGCTGAACGCCCTTGGGCGCCAAAATTTCAATCCGTCGCGGCTTGAAATTGAGATCACCGAGACGTCCCTCATCCGCAATGAGGCTTTTGTTTCAAAGCAATTGAAGCGAATGCGTGATCGCGGCGTGCGCATCGCGCTCGACGATTTCGGCACTGGCTACTCCTCGTTTAACTATCTGCACCGCCTCCCGCTTGATCGCGTGAAAATCGACAAGAGCCTGCTTGCCACGACGTCCAAGGAAACGTCGCTTCTCCAGTTGCTGGAGCGTTTGGCGGGGCTTTGTGCGGCGCTTGGCAAAGGCACAACGATCGAGGGTGTGGAGACGGCTGAACAGCTGGAGTTGCTCCGCGATATGTCTGATATCGGCCGCCTGCAGGGCTATTTGTTCGGCCCAGCGCTGCCTGCCGATGCCATTGCAACCATCGCTAGTGCCCATGGCTCGCCACGTGCCATGCCCGACGAAACACTCCCCATGGCCTACGCCTCTTGAGCGCGCGTGTCAGCACGCGTCGAGTTGACGTAACTACCCTTTAAGCCACGGAATTCACGTCATGATTGCACCTGGTTGGTGTAACCAAACGCATAAATGGTGTAACCGTCAAGGTTAACAGGGACTTAACCGCAACACCCGTTTACACGGCGAACTGTCCCAAAATAGTCTCCGCTCGAAGGGTCTTGGGTATGAGCGAGCTGACAGCGATTGAACGGGCCATGTTTTTGGGCCTCTCCGAGATGCATTATCGTCGTATCGGCGGCGGTACGGCGATGGAGCGTGTGGGCCAATTGCGCCAGCGGGCTTTTGATGCTCGCTCCGTTTACGACAGAAAATTCGGCAAGTGCGTTGTTGAAGACATTGATCTTCGGCCTGAAACCCATGTGCTTGGCTTGTTTCGCGATGAAGAACTGCTTGCCACGGTTCGGCTGAACGTGATCGAGCGTGGAAACACAGATTCTCCGGCCTGCTGGATGTTCGGTTCTGTCTTGGGAGCCATGGTTGATCTCGGCCAACGCTTCATTGATCCAAGCCGGTTGGCGGTTTTGCCGGACGCCGCAGAGGCTTTCCCTTATCTTCCTATCCTGATGCTGCGTCAGGCAGTCTTGGCGACCGGCCATTATACAGTGGACCACTGCCTTTCAGTGATAAAGCCGGAGCACGAGGGCTTCTACCGTCGCGTTTTCCGTTCCACGCGATTTGCCGGGCCCATTCAACCAGCAGATATGCAGGTCAACGCGGTCCTGCTCGGCTCAGCGCGCAGCAATGGACCGGCGATCTTCAAGCGCTACCCGATCATGATGTTCACGCGCGCTGAGCAGGAAGCAATCTTTGCGGATGTGCCTGCTGGAGCTGACGTGTCAGAACCTGTTCTTGCGAGTGCGGCGGAGGCCGCGGGAATAAGCGAAACGCCTGTCGCCGCAAACGCGGTGAGCGCAGCCTGATTTTTGGCCATGGCAGTGGGTCGATGTCGGCGCGTGGCGGCGAAGTTGACCGCGAGACCTTGCCTGTTGCGGCACGGCGTGCTGTCAGCTAAGGCACAGCAAAAATGTTGAATAGCGCGGTGAGCAGATGGCTGAGGAAAAAGACAAGACACCCGTCGACAATGCGATGGACTACGCGGAACATGAACGCACGTTCGACCTGTTTGTTCAGGGGTCGAAACTGCTGACCATCGTTTCAGTTGCGTTGTTGATCGCGATGGCGTTCGGCTTCTTTGCCGGAGGCGGACTGCTGGGAGGCACTGTGGCATTCTTCATTCTTGCCATTATCGGCTACGTGTTCCTTTGACCTTGGCGGCTTCGGCCATAACTCAGCGTGCAGTGCTGGCTGACAGCAACAGTGGGGGATATCAGTGCCACTAACGGTTTTCATACCAAAGGAAAGCGCGGCGAATGAACCGCGCGTCGGGGCATCGCCCGATACCGTCAAGAAATTGGCGGGTGCGGGCCACAGCATTGTCGTGGAAAAAGGTGCCGGTGCGGGTGCACGCATCACCGATGACGACTTCGTGGGCGCTGGCGCGAAAATTGGCGACGCCAAAGCTGCCAAGGACGCCGACATCGTGCTGAAAGTCCGCCGTCCTTCCGCGGCAGAAGCCAAAGGCTACAAAAAGGGCGCTGCCGTGCTTGCCGTCATGGAGCCTTGGGATGCGGGCAAGGACATGGATGCCATGGCCAAGGCTGGCCTCTCGGCATTTTCCATGGAGCTGATGCCGCGCATTACGCGCGCGCAATCGATGGACGTGTTGTCATCGCAGGCAAACCTTGCGGGTTATCAGGCGGTCATTGACGGTGCCGCTCAATTTGACCGCGCGATGCCGATGATGATGACGGCTGCGGGCACCGTTCCGGCGGCGAAGGTTTTCGTGATGGGCGCAGGGGTGGCCGGGCTTCAGGCAATCGCGACTGCACGCCGTCTTGGCGCGGTCGTCACCGCAACGGATGTGCGCGCCGCAGTTGGCGAACAGGTTGAGTCGCTTGGCGCGAAATTCATCATGACGGACGCGCTCAAAGATGCGTCAGGCGAGGGTGGTTACGCCCGTGAGTTGACTGACGACGAAAAGAAATCTCAGGAAGAACTCGTCGCCGGTCACATCGCCAAGCAGGATATTGTGATCACGACAGCGCTGATCCCAGGTCGGCCTGCGCCGAAGTTGGTGACCGCCGATATGGTCAAGGCGATGAAGGCCGGTTCGGTGATCGTTGATCTCGCGGTTGATCGCGGTGGCAATGTTGAGGGCGCCGAAGCGGGTGAAGTGATCACCACGAAAAACGGTGTCTCCATTGTGGGCTACTCCAATGTGCCCGGTCGTGTCGCAGCTTCTGCCTCAAATCTTTATGCCAAAAACCTGCTGACATTCCTTGAGACGATGATCGACCAGGAGAGCGACGCGTTGGTCATCGACACCGAAGAAGAACTGATCAAAGCGACGCTTTTGACCCATGGCGGGGGAAATCGTTCATGCGAATTTCGCGCCGCAGAAATCCGGAGGCGATGCGTAATGTCTGACGTCGTAGAAAGAGCTCTTGAGCAACTGGATACCGCGGTTGACGGTGTTCGCGACGCAATCACAGCGCTGCCAACTGCGGCACCTGAGGCGGTTGCGGTTGCTGCCGAGCATGGTGCGGGTGGTGGCGTCAGCGAATTTGTCTTCCTGTTCTCCATTTTTGTGCTGGCGATTTTCGTCGGATACTATGTGGTTTGGTCGGTGACGCCCGCGCTTCATACGCCGCTCATGGCCGTCACCAACGCGATTTCATCGGTCATCGTCGTGGGCGCACTGCTCGCTGTCGGCGTCTCTGAGAGCGGACTTGCGTCGGGCTTTGGCTTTGTCGCGCTTGTGCTGGCTTCGGTGAACATTTTCGGCGGGTTTATGGTCACGCAGCGCATGCTCGCCATGTACAAGAAAAAAGACAAATAAGATGACCGCGTCCTTCAAATCGACAGCGGTTATGATGCGCAGCCTTCTTTTGGCTGCGGTCTTTGCGGCGTTTGCGTACGCGCATGCTGCACATGCGCGCGATGTGAGCGCGGCGGAAAAGCAGGCTCTGGTCGCAGCGATCAATGCCTTTGATGCCGCAATGACCGGCGAAGACTATGAGACGGTCATCGACGCGAGCATAACGCCTGCGATGATGAAATTCATTGCTGATCAAAATGGCGCAACCGTTGAACAGTTGCGCCCTGCCGTTGTGGCGCAAATCTCGGCGTTGATGGGTGCGATCCAGGTGGACGCGTTCTCGATGGATACGTCGAACATCGAGTACAAACAGACCGATGATGGCACCCCGTACGCCATGATCGACACGGTGACCGAGATGACTTCGGGTTCCCAAAAAATCAAGGCAACGGGTCAAACGCTGGGTCTTCGCGAAGACGGTAAGTGGTATCTCGTGCGCGTCAGTGAACAACAGCAGGCCAACATGCTGAAGGCGGTCTATCCACGTTTCAACAATGTGGTGTTTCCCGCGGGCAAAATGGAGACGACAGACCAATGAGCATGAACATCGCGACATTCCTGTACCTGGTCTCGGGTATTCTGTTCATCCTCGCGCTGCGTGGCCTGTCACACCCCACAACAAGCCGCCAAGGCAACATGTTAGGTATGATCGGCATGGCGATTGCGGTCGCAACAACGCTGATCCTTGCCGCTCCGGGCTTTGGCGGATCCGCGATGATCATCGTC
>JBCBHR010000083.1:0-7153 GCA_038525365.1 Pseudomonadota bacterium
CTTGCCCGGCACCCACAGGACATCGTCCGCGCCATTGGCGTTTACGACGCGTGCGGCGACGAAGAAGAAGTCGCTGATGCGGTTCATGTATTTCACCGCTTCGGTGTTCACATGTTCGCCGGGCTTTTCAGCCAATTCGACAATCAGGCGTTCAGCACGACGCGCAACCGTACGCGCGAGGTGCAAATGCGCCGACGCCGCACTGCCACCGGGCAGGATGAAGGATTTCAGCGGCTGCAGCCCATCGTTGAGCGCATCGATATCCGCCTCCACGCGCTCCACCTGGCTCGCCACAACGCGCAGTGGCTCATATTCGGGCGGCTCTTCGCCTTCCGGCGTCGCGAGGTCTGCGCCCAGATCGAAGAGATCATTTTGGATGCGTGAGAGCATGCGGTCGAGGTCCGGGTCGCTGTCCCCGGTCGACAATCGCGCCATGCCAACACAGGCGTTCGTTTCGTCCACCGTGCCATAAGCCTCGACGCGCAGGTCGAATTTCAATCGGCGTTCGCCGGTGCCAAGCGCTGTTGTGCCGCTGTCGCCGGTTTTCGTGTAAATCTTGTTGAGCGTAACCATGGCCGTTTATTGCCCCGTTGCCTGACGCGCGATCAGCACGCCGATGACGATGATCACCACCGCCACAAATTGCAGAAAAACACGCGCCTGCATGAGTTTGTTCGACAGGTTCACATCGCCCTGCGTCATCATGTTTTTCAATCCCATGATCAGCACGATTGCGACCGCACCCATGGCGATTAGCGCCAGAAAGAACATTACCGTGGACATGACTATCCTTGGGCCTCTGCCCGTTGGTTTCACCAAATGATTTAGGCCATTGAGGCGAGGAGTCGATAGACAACGTCCTTGGGCAAAAAACGCTCCATCATGATCCCGATATGCGCCTGCATGGTCACCGGGTAGTGCGGCTTGGGTCGCCGCGCCGTCAACGCTTTGCGCAATGCGTTGTAAACCGGTTCCGCCCCGCTTAGGTCCGTCGGCGCGGGCTGCGATCTGAGGTTCGCCAGTCGCTTTTCCAGTTTTTCGCGATGTGGCGACGCCTCAAGGTCAATATACTTGTCGGCATAGGCAGCGCCATTGAGCGCGATGTTGGACGGGATGGAGCCGGGCTCGATCACACTTGCGTAAACGCCGGTGCCCTCAAGTTCCATGCGCAATGTGACGGTCAGTGCATTGAGCGCAAATTTTGACGCCGTGTAGGCCGCCCGCCACGGCATGCAGGTTCGGCCCATAATGGACGAGCAATTGACAATCCGCCCGTGACCTTGCGCCCGCATCACCGGTGCGGCCAGAAGCATGAGCTGGTGGTAGGCAAAGAAATTGACTTCCATCTGCTCGCGCAGCGCTTCAATCGGCAGGTCTTCCACCGCGCCGGGCTGCGCATAGCCCGCATTGTTGAACAGCGCATCGAGGCGCCCGCCCGTCGCCACCATCGCCTGATCGAAGAACTTGGCAATGCTGTCAGGGTCGCGATGTTCAAGGAAGATCGCTTCAAAACCCTCATCGCGCAGGCGTGCCAGATCCTCGTCCTCGCGGGCGCTGGCGACCACATGCCAACCATCATCGCGCAGGCGGCGGGCGCAATGCGCGCCGATGCCCGTGGAACAACCGGTGACGATAACGCTTGGTTTGGTTGTCATCGATTAAGGTCTCTTCCTATGTAGGGGTGTGATCTTGGTCCACCGCGCGCTTCTACTGGAACCGTTTGGCGGTGCAACCGCAACAACAGGTGCTGTGGCAACAGATAAGGGCATGCTCAGACAACTCGCCATTACCCGCCGAATTCTTTTTGATGCCTTTGGCCATTTTGACGTGGCCGACGGGTGGGCGTTGGCGAGCCATGTGGCATTGTCGACGCTGCTCGCCATATTTCCATTTCTCATTTTCGCGACCACGCTTGCGACGTTTCTGGGCGCGGACCAATTTGCCGAAGATGCGGTGCACATCGTCTTTGACACGTGGCCGGACCGCATTGCCGATCCGATCGCGCGCGAGGTCACCAACGTTTTGACGGTCCAGCGCGGCGGCCTTTTGACGGTTTCGGTCATCGCCGCAGCCGTCTTTGCGTCAAACGGCATCGAGGCGCTGCGCATTGCGCTCAACCGCGCGTACCGGGTCAACGAAACGCGCTCCATTGTCTTCACCCGACTTCAAAGCCTCGGCTTTGTCGTCGTCGCCACGCTTGGCTTCATGGCGATCAGCTTCCTTCTGATCCTGGCGCCGCTCGCCTTTCGCATCACCGAGCAGTATCTGCCCGGCATTGACACGCTGTCGTTTTCCATCGGCTTTTGGCGCTATGTGATCGCGCTCATTGTGCTGATCACCGGGCTGCTCGTCGTTCACAAATGGCTCCCTGCCGGAAAACGCTCCTTCAAATCCCTGCTTCCGGGCATCGCCGTCACCATCGCTGCCTGGGTTGCCGGCGCTTCGCTTTTTGCGGCCTATCTGGAGCGGTTTGCGTCCTATGTGACCACCTATGCCGGGTTGGCGTCGATCATGATCGCGCTTGTCTTTCTCTACATCATCGCGGCGATTTTCATCCTCGGCGCCGAGATCAACGCTGCCATCATTCGCTATCGCGGCGCGCGCGCAGCGATCTCGCAAGCCGCCGGAAACCCGGCAATTTAGGGTTTCCTTTACTGCTTTCGGGTAATCTGACGGCGTAGGAGTGAAACATGTTGATGTCGCTTGACACGCAGTCGTGGCTTTTCCTGATGTTCTTCTTGAGCGCAGCCGGGTTCTTCCTTGGCAGCGCACTGCATGGCGTGATGGAAGATGACGGTTTCGGCCCCGTTGGCAACATGACGATGCTGGTCATCGGTGCGCTGTGCGCTGGTGTCGGCGTTGATTTCACGGACTACCGCGTCAACGACCCGACCACGCTGGCTGTGATCATGATTTGCGGCGGCTTTGCTTGCCTGACATTGATGGCAATTTCCAAAGCGATTTTTTATCGCCTCGGCGCCTGACCCGACCCTAAAGCCCGACCATCCGCCGAATATCGCTTGGCATTGCGCCACCGGCGCGCATTGCGCGCAAACTCGTATCATTGCGGCTCTTTGACAGTTTGCGTGTCGAGCCGGGCTCCAAAATCAGATCGTGATGCACATAGATCGGATGCGGCGCACCAAACAGCATTTGCAGCAAGATGTGCACGGCCGTGGCATGAAAAAGATCGCGACCGCGCACAACATGGGTCACCCCCTGCAACGCATCATCGATGACGACGCTCAAATGATAGCTCGTCGGCGTGTCGCGGCGCGCCAGGACGAAGTCGCCCCAAACCGCCGGGTCCAACACCAATTGTCCGGTTTCACCATCCGGCCCGGCACCTTCTTCGGTCCATGTGACCGTTTCGACCCCCAGATGCGCCTTCGCCACCGCCACATCGAGACGCCACGCGAGCATATCAGTGTCCTCGGCCCGGTCCTCATAGGCGCGTCCGGGAAAAAGCGGCGCGCCATCGGGATCGCGCGGCCACTCAATGCCTTGAGCCTCTTCGACCTCGACAATCCGCTTTACGTCACCGCGTGACAGCGCAGACGGATACGCGACCCCCGCATCAACAAGGTCTTGAAGTGCGGCTTGATAATCGTCGAAATGATCCGACTGTCGGCGCACAGGCTGCTCCCAATCGACCCCCAGCCAAGCCAGATCCTCCAGCATGTCCCGCTCCAGCTGTGGCGTGCATCTGACGGTGTCGATGTCCTCAATGCGTAACAACAGCCGCCCACCAACCTCCGCCGCAAGATCGTGATTGAGAAGCGCCGAAAAGGCGTGGCCCAAGTGCAAATGCCCATTGGGGCTCGGTGCGAAACGAAAAACGGGTCGATCATCGAGGGCGGTCATGGCAAAGACGTCGCATGAATGCGCAACCGCCCGCAACGATTGAGACGCTCGACGACATCGACGCCGGAGTGGCCTGGCTCGCCAACCAAAATGAGACGCTGGCACGAATGGCTGCGCTGGTCGATCAGGTGCCTCTGCGGCGGAACCCGGCGGGCTTTGGCAGCCTCGCCAAGATCATCGTTTCACAGCAGGTGTCAGTTCAGTCCGCCGACGCGATCTGGGGACGCTTGGCGCAACGCATTACACCTATGGTGCCCGAACACTTCATGCATTCAGGCGAATCCACATGGCGCGAAGCGGGTCTCTCCCGACCCAAGCAACGCACACTTTGCGCGATCTGTGAGGCCATAGACACCGGCGCATTGTGCCTCGACACGGTGCATGCCTTGCCCGCGCAAGATGCCATCGATCACATGGTTCAGGTCAAAGGCATTGGCCCGTGGACGGCGGAGGTTTATCTGCTGTTTTCGGTCGGCCATCCGGACATTTTTCCGGCAGGCGACATTGCGCTGCAAAATGCGGCGCGTGACGCCTTTTCGCTCGAAGAACGCCCAAGCGAAAAAGAACTGCGCGCTATGGCCGAATCATGGGCGCCATGGCGTGGCGTCGCGGCACGGCTGTTTTGGGCCTACTACGCGGTCATCGCCAAGCGATCGGTGATCCCATGACTGTCACAATTCCGCACAAATCCCTGAAATGTTTAGACGAAATGCCGCGTCATGAAGTCGAAGCAAGGTCTTCACATGCCTGTCATATGAAGCCTAGTATAAGGCAACAAGACCAAGGAATGGACAGGGGACAACCTTGACAATTGCGGTCTCGCCAGAGGCACAGCCAGCGCTCGTTCTCAACGCCGACTTCCGGCCGCTGAGCTATTATCCGCTGTCGCTTTGGAATTGGCAGGACGCCATCAAGGCCGTGTTCCTTGATCGCGTGAACATCGTTGCCGAATACGAGACGGAGGTGAATTCACCGTCCTTCTCGATGCGACTGCCAAGCGTGGTCAGCCTGAAGGAATATGTGAAGCCGGCAACCTACCCTGCATTCACACGCTTCAACGTCTTCCTGCGTGACCATTTCGAATGCCAATATTGCGGCTCACCTGATGACCTGACATTCGACCATCTCGTCCCGCGCCGTTACGGCGGCCAGACCACATGGCAGAACATCGTCACCGCCTGCTCGCCCTGCAATTTGCGCAAGGGCGGACGCATGCCATCGCAGACAGACATGAAGCCGCGCCAGATGCCGTTTCAGCCGACAGTCCACGAGCTTAACAACAACGGCCGCAAATTCCCGCCAAACCACCTGCACGAAAGCTGGATGGACTATCTCTACTGGGATACGGAGTTGGAGCCGTAGGGCGATCAGGGCCGCACCCATTCGCACCCCACATACATCAGGTCTGAACCCTCGTGCTCGTCGAGTTCGCGAGAGACGTCCTTGCATCCCTCGCGCTTGTAAAATGCGTGGGCATGCTCGTTTTTCTCATAGACCCAGATCTCAAGCCGGTCACGGTCGGCCTTTGCCAAGTCGAGCAGCGCTTTGCCCACACCTTGGTTCCGCGCATGCGCCGCGACATACAGCCCGTCGATGTTGGCCTCCTCACGCACGCAAAAGCCAACAACCGCGCCATCCATCTCCGCCACCCAAGCCGTGTCAAGCTCAAGCAGATCGGCCCAAAAGGCGGCCATCGCATCCAGATCATCAAGCGGCACCATCCACGGCGTCTCGGCACCCCAAACTTGAACGATCGAGGCACAGGCCTTCGCATCGGATTTTCGCGCGCTGCGATATGTGACTGACATGGACAATAGCCTAGTATGCGGACGTGACAGGAGACCTGATGATGTCCAATGATGTAACATGCAACGCGGTCTATCCAACCCTGGCTGCGCCAAACGTCGCCGATACGTGCAACTGGTATATCGAAAAGCTCGGCTTCACGCTGCGCTTTATGTGGGGAGAACCAGCGACCCACGGGGCCCTTTTGTTGGGCGAAGCCTGTGTGCATTTCTGGGAAAGCGCAGCGCAGCCAAACGACAATTGGCTCTATTTCGACATCAACGCTGTCGAGGCGATGTACGAACGCGCCCGCGAAAACGGTGTGGAAATCACCAAAGAACCCATGACCTATCCTTGGGGCATGCGCGAGTTCAATGCGGTTGATCTGAACGGATACAACATCCGCTTTGGCCAGTATGTGGGCTGAGCACGGCTCAGACCTCAGCGCCGCGCATCGCCGTCAGACGAAACGCAGCCCACGCAAAAACGGCGCTGGCGACTACGTTCCAGCCAGCAAATGACAGGCCCAAAACCCGACCCGCCGCCTCGTCACATGAGGGTGGCTTGACGGTGTCCAACGCGCCGAGAAGAGTATCGGCTTGCGTGACAACGCCCGCCGTCGAACTCGTCGCGCAATCATCGGGGCCAGTCCACCAGCTCCATTCAACGCCTGCATGAAATGCGCTGAGCAGCACGCCATAGGCCATCAGAAGGCCAACGATCAACAAGGCGCCACGCGTGACGCATTGGGGCCACTGCACCCAAGCGGCGAGTGCCGCCAATCCGGCAAAAGGCACCCCGACATAGTAGGGCTCGCGCTGGAGCAAGCAAAGCGCGCAGGGCACATAGCCAAACCCATGTTCAAACACCAAAGCCGCACCCACAACAGCGGCCATCACACATGCGAGGCCGAGCGCCAGAAGAGCATGATTATGGTGCAGAGGGGCGGCGAACATGGGGCGCGGCTTAGCGGTTCAAAAGCGTATCAACAAGCAGGTAGATGAGCGTCGGCCCGCCGATCAGCAAAAGCGCGACCCAAGCCAGCGCCACCACGACGCCCGCAACGACAAAGAGCCCATCGCGCTCGATCAAACCCGCAGACGCAACAGCAACCCCGATGCCCGGCACCGTGTTTGTCAGCGGCAATGGCAGCAGGATGGAAAGGCACGGCACGACCAGAAGCGCACCCATGATGCGTGCGGCGAGCGTGTTGGTAAGGCTCGCCAACCGGCGATGCGTAAGCCGCTCCAGCCAGCCGCCCCATTTGCGCACGCGTTTCATCACGCCCTGAAATGACTGCACCGGCAGCCGACGGTTGCGCAGCGCTTCGGGCAGCCACGGCGCTGACCGGCCCGCCGCCATTTGCGCCACAAGCAATGCCATCGGCACGGCGACAATCTGCGGTAAAAGATACACAAATGGCAGGCAGCACGGGATCGCCAGGATCAGCAGCATGAGCCCAAAGGCGCGCTCTTCCATGGCATCGGTGAGTTGGCCAAGCGTG
>JBCBHR010000084.1:0-7151 GCA_038525365.1 Pseudomonadota bacterium
CGTCGTCTGGTCGCCGGTATAGGAGTGGATCGTCGTCATCATGCCCCGTTCGATGCCGAGCGCATCGATGAGCACTTTGGCAACCGGTGCGAGGCAGTTGGTCGTGCAGGACGCGTTGGAGACGATGATGTCGTCTTTGGTCAAAACATCATCGTTGACGCCGTAGACGATTGTCTTGTCGGCGTTTGCTCCTGGCGCGGAAATCAGCACGCGCTTTGCACCGGCTTCCAAATGGGCGGACGCTTTTTCCTTCGACGTGAATATGCCCGTGCACTCCATGACGATGTCGATTTCCATTTCGCCCCAAGGCAGCTTGGCTGGGTCGCGCTCGGCCAAGACCTTGAAGCTTTCCTGGCCGATATGAATGCGGTCACCGGAGACCGTCACATCGCGTGGGAACCGGCCGTGGACACTGTCATAGCGCATCAGATGTGCGTTGGTCTCAACCGGGCCGAGGTCGTTGATGGCAACGATATCGATGTCGTCGCGACCGGATTCGTAAATGGCGCGAACGACGTTGCGCCCGATGCGGCCGAAGCCATTGATGGCAACTTTGACTTTCATGGTCAGCATACTCCCGTCGTGTGTTGGACCTGTTTGGGTCCTGATTATGCGTCCTCGTGGACCGCGCCGTCATGCAGTTTGGCCTCTGCCGCAGCGACAATGGCATCTGCGGTGATCCCGAAGTGTTCGTAAAGCGCTTTGTATGGGCCGGACGCACCAAATGAGCTCATGCCGACAAAAATGCCGCCACTTCCGATGATGCCGTCCCAGCCTTGGCGGACACCGGCTTCAACAGCGATCTTGATGCAGTCGCCATCGAGAAGCGCCGCGCGGTAATCTTCAGACTGCTTGGCGAAGAGTTCCATGCAGGGGACGGATACAACGCGGGTTGGATGTCCGGCTTGTTCAAGACGGTCGCGCGCTGCCATTGCGATCTCGACTTCCGAACCCGATGCAAAGATCGTAACGACGGCGGTCCCCGTCGCTGTGGCCAGTTCATAAGCGCCAAGCGCGGAGCGGTTGTCGTCGTCAAACTCATGGCGGAGCGCCGGCAAGCCTTGGCGCGTGAGCGCAAGCGTCGATGGCGTGTTTTCTGATCCGAGCGCCAATTCCCAGCACTCCATAGCCTCCATGGCGTCTGCCGGGCGGAAGACATTGTGATTGGGTATCGCGCGCAATGCTGCGATCTGCTCGACCGGCTGGTGCGTCGGGCCGTCTTCGCCAAGGCCGATGGAATCGTGCGTCATGACGAAGATGGAGCGAATGCCCATCAATGATGCAAGGCGCATGGCCGGGCGTGCGTAGTCGGAGAAGACGAGGAATGTGCCGCCATAGGGTATCAAGCCACCATGCAGAGCGATGCCGTTCATTGCCGCGGCCATGCCGTGCTCACGGATGCCGTAGTGCATGTAGCGCCCGGAAAAATCGTCGGGCGTGATCGGCGCGGTTTGGGCTGTTTTGGTGTTGTTGGAACCGGTGAGGTCGGCAGAGCCGCCCAATGTCTCCGGCACAGCTGCATTGAGGATTTCAAGCGCCATTTCGGATGATTTGCGTGTCGCCACCTTGGGCCTGTCGGCTGCGAGTTGCCTTTTGTAGTCGGCAACAGCGGCGGCCATGGTTGACGGCAGTTCACCGCGCATGCGGCGTTCAAATTCGCTGCGCACACCGTTGCCGATGTCTTCCAAACGCTTTTCCCAGGCCTTGCGTTCCTTGCACGCTGTCAGGCCTGCCAGACGCCAATCGTCAACAACTTCGGACGGGATTTCAAACGGCGCATGCTCCCAGCCGAGCGCGGCGCGGGTCGCGGCAATTTCTTCGTCGCCAAGCGGTGATCCGTGCGCCTTGCTGGTGCCTGCACGCGTCGGTGCGCCAAAGCCAATGGTGGTTTTGCACGCAATCATGGTGGGGCGGTCGGAGGCCTGTGCCTTCTTGATTGCTGCCGCGATGGCGTCCGGATCATGGCCGTCAATCGCCTGGGTGGCCCAGCCGGATGCCTCAAAGCGGGCAATCTGATCTGTGGAGTCCGACAGTGAAACCTCACCGTCAATCGTTATGTTGTTGTCATCCCAGAGCACGATCAACTTGTTGAGCTTCAGGTGACCGGCAAGCGCTAACGCTTCTTGGCTAATGCCTTCCATCAGGCAGCCATCACCGGCCAGAACATATGTGAAGTGATCAACGAGGGCGGGGCCAAACTCATCATGCAGCTTGCGCTCCGCAATCGCCATACCCACAGCGTTGGCAAGCCCTTGGCCGAGCGGGCCTGTCGTTGTTTCGATGCCAGCGGCGTGGCCATATTCCGGGTGGCCCGCGGTGTTGTAGCCAAGCTGGCGGAAATTCTTGATCTGCTCGAGCGTCATGTCCTCATAGCCGAGGAGGTGGAGCAGCGAATAAAGCAGCATCGAACCATGACCGGCTGAGAGCACAAAGCGGTCACGGTCGGGCCAGTTTGGCGCCTTTGGGTCAAACTTCATGAACCGGGTGAAGAGGACTGTGGCGATATCGGCGGCGCCCATTGGCAGGCCCGGGTGTCCGGAGTTGGCGGCCTGCACGGCGTCGATGGAGAGGAACCGGATCGCATTGGCCATCCGGTCATGTTTTTCACGTTCTGTCATCGGGAATCCGGTTCGGTTTGTCTGTAGAAGGCCCCCTGCAAACCCGTTGCAATTCCCCGGTGTTTGGGAGGCCGAAAATCCGCGGGACACATAACAGGTGGCGAAAGGGAGTCAACAAAACGCCACGGGCTCACCGCGCTGCGTCAAAACTGTGAAGCATTTGATTGCTGCCATTGATAATCGGGGGGACACGCTGCACGTTGAAGCTGCGTATCACGACGCCTTGTTAACGTCTTAAAACCACTGATAAAGGTGGCCGCCGGGGATAGCGGATCAGGGACATGGTTGAGCAGCAAAACATATCGGACGTCCTCACCCGGCTGGAAAAAGCATTATCCGCGCTCGACAATGGCGTCGACCGAATGGTCGAAGTTCGCGCTGAAAACCGCGACTTCGAAGAGGAGGCACAGCGGCTCAACGCGGACCGCGGCAGGCTTGCCGAAGCGCTCGATGAAGCCGAGGCGCGGGCGGAACGTCTTGAAGACGTTAACAAGGAGGTTTCGCGACGCCTCGTGACCGCGATGGAAACCATCCGCGCGGTATTGGACCGGTAATCGACAATGAGCCAAGTCAACGTCACAATCGACGGCAAAAGCTACCGGATGGCCTGTGATCCAGGTCAGGAAGATCATTTGATCGAGCTTGCCGAACGGCTCGACAAATACGTGCTTCATCTCAAAGGCGCGTTTGGTGAGATCGGTGACCAGCGCTTGACCGTCATGGCAGGCATCATGATCATGGACGAACTGGTTGAACTGCAAAAGAAGGTGCGCGGCCTCGAAACCGACAGGGAAGCGCTGCGAAAGACCCGCGACGCCGCGTTGATGAAAGCCGATAGCGCGGATGGCGTCTTGACCACGCGGTTGTCGGAACTGGCTGAAAAACTGGAAGGTATTGCGGGCAAATTGGCGTAAGACAGGCCGTCCATCCAACGCGCATTTGGCTGAGCCTTTGACCGCTTTACGTATCTTTCTGCTTTGGGCTGCTGGCTTGGGGGCTGCGGCGCAGTTTTCCAAGATCAGCGTGTTCTTTCCGCTGGTCGAATCGCTTTATGCGTCCGCCGGTGCGGCCACAGGCTTTCTTCTGACTGTCATAAGCTTGACCGGTGCTCTGATCGGTCTGACCGCCGGTTTGCTCAGCACACGCATTGGTCTGCGACCCCTGTTGGTTTGGGCGCTGGTGTTGGGCGGTCTGCTTTCCGTCGTGCAGGCAAGCCTGCCGTCTTTCCCGATGATGCTGGCTTTGCGATTGGTTGAAGGGCTTTCCCATCTCGCCATCGTCGTCGCAGCGCCGACGCTGATTTTGCAGGTCAGCCCGATTGCTTGGCGTGGCGCGGCGATGACGCTTTGGGGCACGTTTTTCGGCGTGGCCTTTGCGGGGACCGCCCTCCTTGGTACGCCGATTGTTGAAGCGTTTGGCATCGGATCCATCTTCTCGGTTCACGGCATTTGGATGTTGGTCTTGGCGGCGGCGCTTCATTTTGCGTTGGCGGAAGTTGAAACTCGGCGGGCGCAAGAGCCGATCAGCGGATTGGGAGATTTGGTGAGGCAGCACATCTCTATTTATGTGTCACCGTCTGTGGCTGCTCCGGCGCTTGGTTGGCTGTTTTATACATTCACGTTCGTGGCTGCGTTGACGGTTCTGCCGTCATACATCGACGCGGCTGACCGTTTGTTCGCCCTCACTGCGATGCCATTGGCGAGCATTATCGTCTCGTTGACGCTTGGGGTTCTGGCGCTGCGGTTCATGACCGCCGTGAATTTGACAATTGGCGGCTTTTGTCTAGCGATCCTCGTGGTGGGGTTGATTGGCCTGCAAGGCGTGACGGCGTGGCTTGCAATCCTGCTTCTTGGCACACTTGGTCTTGTCCAAGGGGCAAGCTTTGCCGCGATAGGCGAACTGGTCGAAAGCCAGACGGACCGCGCAAATGCCAGTGGAGCACTGGCGCAGATGGGCAATGTCGGCAATCTGCTCGGCACACCGGTGTTTCTTTTCGCCGGTTCCAGTGGCGGCCTCTATGCGGTGGCCTGCATCATGGTTGCCGCCTATTGCGCGGGCATGGCGGCGCATATCTGGTGCGGATCGCGCCGTGGCGGGTTGAGGGCATAGCCAATCACGCTTTGTGCGCCTATATCCGAACAGCCAACTGCGCTTTGCGGCAGGAGACATAAATTCCGGGGCCTTACGCATCCTTAGGGAGCTGGCGCTGTTTGGGCTCGTGGGCCCTTACAACTGGCACCCACCTACATTTGTAGGTCTCCGGGTTGCAGCTCTCCACCGACTGCCGTGGTTGGCACATCAAGTTTTGAGCGCCGAACGGGCGGGCGCGGTCGGGGTGGTCGTTGGATAAATCAGAGCTTCGCGCGTTCGCGTTGGCCAGACGCGATGGCACATCACCACAGTGGCGCGCCCGACAGTCCAATCGTCTCGCGTCCCATGTGGATGCGCTTTTGCTTGCGCCCGGTCGCGCCGTCTCCGGCTTTTTTCCCATCCGTTCCGAAATAGACCTGCGTCCGCTCATGACGGCATTGCACCAGCGCGATGTTCCGCTCTGCCTTCCAGCTGTGCTGGATCGTGAGACCATCGTGTTTCGCCGCTTCACGCCGGGCATGCCGCTCGTTGATACCGGGTTTGGAACGTCGGGGCCGGGGCGGCAAGCGGAAGAAGTGGACCCGGAGACAATGCTCGTGCCGCTGGCGGCGTTTGACGATCTGGGAAACCGTATTGGTTATGGAGCCGGTCACTATGATCGAGCGATTGCGCGCTTGTCGGGGATGGGAAAGCGGCCGCAGCTTATCGGTTGTGCCTTTGCATGCCAGCGCGTCGAGCGAATTCCCGCTGAGCAGCACGATGTTCCGCTGGATTCTGTGCTGACCGAGGACGGGCTGCGGGGTTTTGCGCGCTAGCATCGGTGGGCACGCTTGCACCGGCCCACTTTCCCTCACCCCGCAAAAGCGCTAACGCATCGCCATGCACATTTTATTTCTGGGTGATATGGTTGGCCGAACGGGTCGGACTGCTGTTTTTGAGCGCTTGCCGGGTTTGGTCGCCGACCAAGCCATCGATTTTGTGGTCGTAAACGGTGAAAACGCCGCTGGCGGCTTCGGCGTGACCGAAGCCATTTTGCAGGAAACCCTCGACGCTGGTGCTGATGTCATGACGACCGGCAACCACGTGTGGGATCAACGTGAAGCGCTGACATTTGCCGACCGCCATGACCGCTTTTTGCGCCCAGCGAACTTTCCGTCCGGCACGCCGGGGCTTGGCTCAAACATCTATGAGGCGCGAAATGGCGCGCGGGTGTTTGTCACCAACATCATGGGCCGCCTTTTCATGCATCCAGACCTCGATGACCCCTTTGCATGCGCAGAGGCTGTTCTTGGCGAGACGCAGCTTGGCCGCGACTATGACGCGGCGATTGTCGATTTTCATGCGGAGGCAACGGCTGAGAAAATCTGTTTTGGCCACTTTCTCGATGGGCGGGTCAGCCTTGTCGTTGGCACCCACACACATATCCCGACCGGCGATCATCACATCATGGATGGTGGCACCGCCTATATGACGGACGCTGGCATGTGTGGTGACTATGATTCGTCCATCGGCATGGACAAGGAAGAGCCGCTGAACCGGTTTGTCACCAAGGTGCCGCGTGGTCGTTTTGAGGCTGCCGATGGCCCCGCCACCGTGTGCGGTGTTTGCATCAAGACCTCTGACAAAACTGGCCTCGCTGAAGCCGTGCATCCGGTACGCCTCGGCGCCCGCCTACAGGAGACGATGCCGCCATGGTGGTGAGGTTTTTTGCCCTTCTCGCTTTGCTCACGCTCTGGACCGGCAGCGCGGCTGCGCAGGACGCCAATGACGCGCCGACTTCTGAAGAGGAGGTTTCAGCGTTTGTGGAAAACAATCTGCTCCACATTCTCTATCATGAAGCTGCACATGCCGTGATCGACCAGTTCGGTCTGCCAGTTCTGGGCCAAGAAGAAGATGCCGCCGACGCGTTTGCAACCGTGGAAATCCTGAACAGCTATGAAGAAGCGGACGCGCTGGCGATCCTTGCCGACAGTGCCATTGCGCTCTTCATCATGGATGAGCGGCTGGGTGACGATATCGAGATCGCCGACTATTACGCGATACACGATCTGGATGTTCAGCGCGGTTTCCGCATTATCTGCCACGCGGTCGGCCTCGACCCGGATACGTTTGGCGGCTTGGCCGATGAATTTGAATTGTCGGAGGAGCGTGCTGAAACCTGCGAGGATGACGGCTGGCTGGCTGCCGACAGTTGGGATGTCTTGCTCGAGCCGACCTTCCTGCCGCAGGACGTCGTGTCGGAGCGTGTTTCCGTCGATATCGACATCGAAACCCTGACTGACACGCAGCGCACCAACCTGATGACTTCCGGTGTGATGGACGATTTCGTTGCCTATCTGAGCGAGACGTTCGATTGGCCGCAGCCGCTGACTGTTACGGTTGATGCGCTGCGTGTCAGTCAGGGTTTCGATGTCGATATCGACGGAAACACGCTCCGACACG
>JBCBHR010000085.1:0-7137 GCA_038525365.1 Pseudomonadota bacterium
CATCGACGGGTCGGCTCACCGGCACATCAAGTGACGTTGCCACAGCCTTCAACCAATAATCCGAGCGACTACCGCCACCGACCGCGAGCAAATTGGTGACTTCGGTTCCCGTTTTAACAAGCGCATCACGACAATCGCGGAACGCGTGCACAACGCCTTCCATCACCGACTGCGCAATCGCGGTGCGGTCTGCAACATGCTCAATGCCGAGAAGCGAGCCGCGAATATCGGCATCATTGTGGGGCGTGCGTTCACCGCCGAGATACGGCAGGAATAGCGCCCTCCCCGGTGCCCGCAAATCGTTCAATGGCGCGGTCAGTTCCGCAGCACTCGCACCAGTCAACCGCGCGTACCATTCCAGCGAGTCGGTTGCCGACAGGATGACGCCCATCTGGTGCCAAGTGTCAGGCAGCGCATGGCAGAATGTGTGCACCGCCGTCTCGGCGTCTGGAGTGTAAGCGGCGCATGACGCAAAGAGGACACCCGATGTGCCCAGTGAAACGAATGCCGTTCCCGGTTTCGCAACGCCGACACCAACAGCGGATGCAGCATTGTCACCGCCGCCGCCGGCGATGACTACGCTCGCGCCCATGCCGTACTTTTCGGCAAGCTCGGGGCGAAGGGAGCCGGACGAATCGCTGCCCTCAACAAGCCTTGGCATGTGCGAACGGCCCAAGCCGGTTGCCGCCAAAAGTCCGTCATCCCAATCACGCTTGCCGACATCGAGCCAACTGGTTCCCGCCGCATCGGACATCTCAGATGCGTATTCACCTGTCAGCCAGAGCCGCAAGAAATCCTTTGGCAGCAGAACCTTGGTGGTCGCGGCGAAGATTTCGGGCTCGTTGTCCTTCACCCACACTAGCTTCGGCGCGGTGAAACCGGGAAAAACAATATTGCCAGACTTCGCACGCCATTGCGGATCGGCGTCCATGTCACCGGCTTGCGTTGCAGAACGCGTATCGTTCCAGAGAATGCATGGACGCAGTGGCTTGTCGTCCGCATCGAGCAACGTCGCGCCATGCATCTGGCCGGACAGGCCAATGCCCTGCACTTGACCGAGGTCATGAGATGCTGCGAGCGAAGCCAAGACTGCATCCGCTGCTTCAAGCCACGAGTTTGCATCCTGCTCCGACCAACCGGGATGCGGCCGTTCGACAGTCAGCGGCGCATGCGCTTCATCGACAATCGCCTGGTTGTCATCGACCAGAACTGCTTTGAGGCCGGAGGTGCCAAGATCAAGACCGATATACATAAGGATCAAGCCGCCAATTGCTCGGGCTTCTTGCCCGCAATGATCATGGCCAAGAGGTCATCTGTCGTCACATCATCGACATTGACGACCCCGACCAGTTTTCCGTTCTTCATGACGGCTGCGCGGTCACACAGCTCTTTGACCTGATGGACATCGTGGTCGATCAGGAAGATGCCAAGGCCATCTTTTTTCAGCTCTTGGATGAGTTCCGCAACCATCTGCGTTTCCTGTGGGCCGAGCGCCGCTGTCGGCTCGTCCATGATCAGGATTTTCGCGTTGAAGTAGACCGCGCGCGCAATCGCTACCGATTGCCGTTGGCCACCGGACAGTGCCGAGACGGGTGCGGAGAACTTTTTGAAGTTCGGATTCAATCGGCCCATGATCTTTCGTGTTTCAGCTTCCATGCCCGCATCGTTCACAAAGCCGAGCGCCGTTGTCAGTTCGCGCCCGAGAAACAGGTTTGAAGCTGCGTCCAGATTATCGGCCAGCGCAAGCGTTTGGTAGATGGTCTCGATGTTGTAGCCACGGGCGTCACGAGGATTGCGGATCGTCGCCTTGTCGCCGTTGACATATACTTCGCCCGCATCTGCCTGATAAGCACCGGACAGGCATTTGATGAGCGTAGACTTGCCCGCACCATTGTGCCCCAACAGGCCGACAACCTCGCCGGGAAACAAATCAACGGTCACATGATCAACGGCTTTCACACCGCCAAACGCAATGGAGATATCCCGCAGTTCAACGAGCGGTGTTCCAGACCGGTCAACCATCATTTATCTCCCGTGCGCTTGCGATAGATGATGTCGATGAGGACGGCTGCGACAAGCACGGTCCCCACAACAATGTTCTGGAAGGGTGCATCGACCCCAACCATGGCCATCCCCGATTGAAGCGACTGCATGATCAGCGCGCCCAGAATGGCACCATAGATCGTACCCAAACCACCGGACAAAGCTGTGCCGCCGATCACCGCCGCAGCGATAACGCGCAACTCATCCAGCGTGCCGATGTCGTTTGAGTGGAAAGACAGGCGCGCGGCGGCCACCACAGCGGAAATCGCGCACAGCGCACCCATAATGGCAAAGACCTTCACCGTCAGCATGCGTGTGTTGATGCCGGACAGTTCGGCCGCATCCGGATTGCCGCCGGTCGCAAAGATGTACCGGCCAAGCCGCGTGCGCTTGGCGACCATGGTCATCACGACAGCCACCGCGATCAGCAAGAGCACCGAGATTGGCAGACCGTAGCCAGTGGTGAAGCCTTCTGGCATCGTCTCGCCACGCGCCTCAAACATGCGGCGAAGGCGATTGGTCGGTATTTCGTATGCGTTGAGCATCGATATGAAGCCCATGATGGCACCGACAATCACGGCGCCGAGCACCATTTCCGCCCACATCGGTTTGACGGGGAATTCATGCGAAATCTTGTTGCGCCGTGCCGACCAAAGTGCGGCAAGCGCGGCAATGGAGGCTAAGATCCCGAACACCCAGCTCCACGTTTCGCCAAGCGTGCCACCAATGCCACCGAAAAGCTGGAAATTCGCATCAAGTGGACCAATCGTCTGGCCGCTGGTGAGATACCAGGCGACGTTGCGCCATACGAGCAGGCCGCCGAGCGTGACGATAAACGCTGGGATCGTCAGGTAGCCGACGAGATAGCCATGGAATGCGCCGATGGCGACGCCGGTGATCAGGCCAACAACGATCGCAAGCGGCGCAGTCATCGGATGACCGAGCCCAAGGCCCAGGATTTCTGGCGCAACCATCGTCTGCGTCATCGCCATCATCGCCGAACATGTCGCAAGCAGCGAACCGACCGACAAATCAATATGTCGGGTGACGATGATGAACACCATGCCGGTTGCCATGATCGCCACCGATACGGTCTGGATCGTCAGGTTGAAAATGTTGCGCGGCGTCAGGAAGCGTCCGTCCGTGAACAGGTGAAACGCGAGACACAGGACGATAAATGCGCCAATCATGCCGAGCAGGCGCGTGTCGATCTCAAGCGTTTGCAAAAAGGACTTGCGTGCCGTTGCAGGCGCGCCGTCGGTGACGGTTGCGTCACTCATGGGCCGCTCCACTCACATCGTGAAAGGGAGCCGCCGCCCAAAAGCAAAGGGCGGCGGCAAGATCAAGTCAGATGACTTGGATCAGTTGCACGGAGCCGGGCCACCGGAGACGCCTTGGCAAAGCGCGTCTTGCGCAATCCAGCCAGCGTCAACAACAGCCGTCAGGTTATCGGCGGTGACCGGAACCGGCGCGAGGAAGCGTGCGGTCATGTCCGTGCCACCGGGAGATGTCCAAGCCTGAGAACCGTCGATGGCACCCATTTCGGCACCGCCGGCAAGAGCGACCGCGATTTCACCGGCAGCCTTGCCGAGTTCACGGGCATCTTTCCAGACCGATACTGTCTGCGTGCCAAGTGCAACGCGGTTCAGCGCGGCGTGGTCACCATCCTGGCCAGAAACCGGAATACCATCCATGCCCTGTGCTGTCAGAGCTGCAACAACGCCACCGGCTGTGCCGTCATTGGAGGCGACAACCGCATCAACATTGTTGTCTTGCGCGGTCAGGATCTGCTCCATGTTGCGCTGGGCGTTCGCAGGCAACCAGCCATCGGTGTAGGCTTCGCCAACGATATTGATTTTCCCGGCGTCAATGGCTTCCTGCAGGATTTCCTGCTGACCGCCACGCAGGAAGTCTGCGTTCGGGTCAGTCGGCGAACCCTTGATCATCACGTAATTGCCTTCCGGCTGAGCTGCCAACACGGCACGCGCCTGCATGCGGCCAACTTCGATATTGTCGAATGTCAGGTAGAATGCACGCGGGTCTTCAATCAGACGGTCATAGCCGACAACTGGAATGCCCTCATCCGCAGCAGCTTGGACAGCCGGGCCAATCGCCTGCGCGTCTTGGGCGAGAATGATCAGAGCGTCGACGCCCTGTGCGATCAGGCTCTCAACATCGGAAAGCTGTTTCGCAGAAGACGATTGAGCATCGGCGGAAACGTAGGTGGCACCAGCGGCCTCAAGCGCGCCTTTGATGGCCGCTTCGTCCGTTTTCCAGCGCTCTTCCTGGAAGTTGGACCAGCTGACACCCACAGTGACGCTGTGGCTTTCGGCGAGTGCAGTGGTAGTCAGTGCTACGGATACGGCCGCAGCAAGCACGAGTGCTTTGCGCATGAATGTTCCTCCCAAAATACGCGTGACGGTTCGCTGTGTGCGAAGTCGGTATGATCATTGCACATTTATTTCAGTTGTCAAATTTATTTGACGTCTCGGAAGCTTGAGAATACGCTGATTGATGGGAGGAAGGCGTTTGCGGCGCACAAAAACGTGCTGCATTGCAAAAATATGCTCATATTTTTACCAGCGCCTAAATTAAATGCTGAACCTGATCAACCGCGCACATGTGGACGACGATCGATCGCCGGGATGCGGCCCGATGGAAACGCGGGCAGACGTCGGCTCTGTGTCGACAAAGCAGCAGGTATTCGAAGCCATCCGCGCGCAGGGTCATGTCTCGCGCGTCGATATCTCCAAGTATATCGGCGTCAGCGCTGGCTCGGTCACCAGCGCCACCGCTGAGTTGATAACGGCTGGCCTCGTGCGTGAAAGCACGGGCCAGGAGCGAGATCAGGATGCCGGGCGCGGTCGGCCTCCGGTTTCACTGAGCGTGCGGGCCGACAGCAATTTCGTTATTGGTGTCAAACTTTCCACGCCGCACCACTCCGCAGTTGTGATGGACATGGCAGGCGGCATCCGTGCGGAAGTTATCCTGCCGTGCAGCGCCCGCCGCCAAGGCGTGGACGCCATCTGCGATTTCGTCGATACACTCGTGACCACAGCGCTCGACCGCGCAAGCCTGAGCGCTGGTGATGTCACCATGGTGGGCGTTGGCCTGCCAGGCTTTGTTGACCATGAGACCGGCGAAGTTGAATGGTCGCCCCTGCTTCGCGATCAGGGCGTACCGCTCCGCCAAGCCATCACCGCGCGCATGAACATGCCGGTCGAACTCGACAACGACGCCAATCTGCTCACACTCGCAGAACTCTGGTTTGGTGCCGGGCGCTCCATGCGCGACTTTGCGGTGGTGACCATCGAGCATGGTGTCGGCATGGGCCTCGTCATCAACAACCAGCTCTATCGCGGCGCGCAGGGCATGGGCATGGAACTCGGTCACACCAAGGTGCAACTCGACGGCGCACTGTGCCGTTGCGGACAACGCGGCTGCCTGGAAGCCTACGTCGCTGACTACGCGTTGGCGCGAGAGGCATCGACCGCACTGAACATGGAGACCGACGACGACGGCACAACGACTGTGATGAACATGCTGTTGGAACAGGCAAATGACGGCAACGAAGCCGCCCAATCCATCTTCCGACGCGCGGGCCGCTATCTGGCGCTTGGTCTGGCCAATGTCGTCAACATGTTTGATCCAAGTCTTATCATCCTGTCGGGTGACCGCATGCGCTACGACTATCTCTATGCCCAAGAGGTCGTATCAGACATGATCGCGATGACACCAAACACACGGGTTGGAAAAACGCGCATCGAAGCCCACCAATGGGGCGATCTGGTCTGGGCAAAAGGCGCTGCTGCGCTTGCTTTGTCAGCGACCACGGACCGTCTCTTTGCTGCGGGACATACGGAATGAAGCGTTTTGCCGTTGCAGCGGTATTGTTGGCGGCGAGTATCGCGCATTCACAGGCGTCGGAGCTCACCCAACCACGTTTCGAAAATATATCCGACATTTTGCCCGTCGAGCATGTTTATGATGGCGGCTGGGAACACTTTGTTGGCGGAGGCGTTGCGGTCTTTGACTGTAATGGCGACAGTTTTCCGGATTTCGTCGCCGCTGGTGGCACCAACCCGGCGCGTCTATTTCGCAATGACACCGAAGCGCCGAGCAGCGACATGCGGTTCTCGCTCGCAAAGGACTTTCCAGAACTCACCGGCGTCACGGGCGCTTACCCGATCAACGTCGACGGCGATGATCACACCGACCTCGTGATCCTTCGTGTTGGCGAAAACATTGTGCTGCGTGGCGCTGGCGCGTGCAGGTTTGAGCGCGCCAACGGGGACTGGGGCTTTGCCGGTGGTGATGCGTGGTCCACCAGCTTTTCGGCAACTTGGGAGACCGGCAACGATTGGCCAACACTCTTTATCGGGAATTATGTGGATCGCGACGATCCCGAAGGCCCGTTTGAGGCCTGCGATGACAATCAATTGCATCGACCAAACACGACCGGCTTTGCGCCGCCCATCAAGATTGCCCCAGGGTTTTGCGCACTTTCGGCTTTGATCTCAGATGAGCTTCGAACGGGCCGACGCGATCTGCGCATTTCCAACGACCGCCATTACTATGTGCGTGTTGGCGCGGAGCAGAAGCTGCGGCTCGATACGCTCAATTTCCTGACCGAGGAAGATGGCTGGCCGACGGTTTCGCTTTGGGGCATGGGCATCGCCGCGCAGGACCTGACCGGCGACGGGCGTGCTGAAGTCATGTCCACGTCCATGGGCGATCAACTGCTGCAAATCGCCTCCGAGACTGGGTACACCAATGCACCCTTCTCACATGGTACCTATGCGCAAAAGCCGTTCGTTGGCGACGACGGCCGCCCATCAACGGGATGGCACGCACAGTTCGGCGATATCAACAATGATGGGCGCGCGGACCTTTTCATCGCAAAAGGCAATGTCGACCAAATGCCCTCAAACGCGATGAAAGACCCCAACAACTTATTGGTTCAATCAGCCGATGGGACATTTGCCGAGACAGCGCCCCAAGCAGGCGTTGCGACGACAGATCGGTCACGCGGCGCCGCGCTGGACCAGCCACGCCCCACCCGCCCACCCTTGCGCGTTGCCCATCGGCCGCGCG
>JBCBHR010000086.1:0-7114 GCA_038525365.1 Pseudomonadota bacterium
TTGTGAAAAAGCGCAACGCCGACGCGCTCTTCAAGCAGTGCGATGGTGCGCGAAACGCTCGGCTGCGTTTTGCCCAACGCCACCGCCCCTTCCGTCAAACCGCCCTCATCGACAATGGCAGCGAGAATTTCGAGATGACGCGGGTCCATTTTCATAACTTTAAGTTATGTACGGCGTCGGTTTTTCTATCAAGTTCAATTTTTGCTGCCCTATCTTTCTGAGCAGTCGTCGTTCTGGGAGGAAGCGGTGTCCTATTTTCAGCCTCGATTTGCATCCAACAGCGCGTCAGTGCGTGTGCGTTTCGCGCCGGGCCTTCGCTCGGAAATCGGTGCCGAAGTTGAAACATTGGGTTGCGGGCGTGCGCTGATTCTTTCGACCCCGCCACAAGCCAACACCGCCCTTGATATTGCCGGGCTGGTCGGCAGCCGCGCCGCCGGCGTCTTCACCAAGGCAACGATGCATACGCCGGTGGATATCACAGACGAAGCTGTGACGTATGCGCAAGAGCTCAACGCCGATTGCTTGGTTTCGGTCGGTGGTGGCTCGACGACGGGCCTAGGCAAAGCGATTGCCTACCGCACCGATCTGCCGCAGATCGTGATCCCCACAACCTATGCCGGATCGGAAGCAACGCCGATCCTTGGACAAACCGAATATGGCATCAAAACCACGCTGACGGACCCCAAGGTACAGCCGGAAGTCATTTTGTATGACGCAGAGCTGGTCACCGGTCTTCCGGTCAACATGACCGTCACCAGCGCGCTCAATGCCATGGCCCATGCCGTGGAAGCGCTTTACGCGCAAAACCGCAATCCGGTGTCCACCATGGCTGCTGTGGAGGGCCTGACTGCGTTTCACAATGCGCTCAAAACCGTTACCGAACGTCCTGCCGACCTCAAGGCGCGTGGCGAGACGCTTTATGGTGCGTGGCTTTGCGGAACGGTTCTCGGCCAAGTCGGCATGGCGCTCCATCATAAGCTCTGCCACACGCTGGGTGGATCATTCGATCTCCCGCACGCTGAGACACACGCAATCATCCTGCCGCACGCGACCGCCTTTAATGCCCGCGCCGCTGCTGATGAGCTTGCACCGATCCTCGACATCTTCGCCGGCACCAACGCTGGGCGCGCGCTTTACGACTTTGCGTCCGATCTTGGTGCGCCGAAGTCCCTGGCAAAGTTGGGCGTTTCAAAAGCCGATCTCGACAAGGCGGCCAGGCTCGCCGTCCAAAAACCCTACTGGAACCCGCAACCCGTCACCGAAGCCGACATCCGCAAACTGCTTGAAGCTGCCCATGAAGGGGCCGCGCCCGCATTTTGAACACTGAACATTTGTGACCATTGGGAGGAGACCATCATGTTCACACGCCGCAAACTTCTTAAGACATCCGCCGCCGTAGCGGCTGCCAGCACATTGCCCATGCCAGCCATCGCGCAAGGCGCGAAGATCCGGCTGGGTTATGTCTCACCGCAATCCGGTCCGCTCGCCGCCTTTGCCGAGGCCGACAATTTCATTTTGTCCAATTTCGCGCAGTCTTCCGTTGCCGACCAGTTTGAGGTGATCGTCAAGGACTCCCAGTCCAACCCGAACCGCGCCGCAGAAGTCGCCAAAGAGCTTATCATTGACGACGAAGTTGACCTGATGCTGGTCGCGTCCACGCCCGAGACCACAAACCCGGTGGCAACGACGGCGGAAAGCGAGGGCATTCCGGTCATTTCCACGGTTGCGCCCTGGCAGCCATACTTCATCGGCCAGCAGGGCAATCCGGGCGATCCGGCGTCTTGGGAGCCGTTTGATTATTCGTTTCACTTCTTCTGGGGTCTGGAAGACGTGATCTCCGTCTTCACTGCAATGTGGAGCCAGTTGGACACCAACCGCTCGGTCGGCGCGTTGTTCCCCAATGACGGCGACGGCAATGCGTGGGGCGACCCGAATGTCGGCTTCCCGCCAGTTCTGGCCGAAGGCGGTTATGCGCTGACTGATACAGGTCGTTACCAAAACCTGACCGACGACTTTTCGGCCCAGATCAACGCATTCAAGCAGAACAATGTCGAGATCGTCACCGGCGTGCCGATCCCGCCGGACTTCACCACATTCTGGACGCAGGCCAAGCAACAGGGCTTCAACCCAAAGGCAGCTTCAATCGGCAAGGCCATCCTGTTCCCGCAAGCTGTCGAAGCGCTTGGCGATCAGGGCAACAATTTGTCATCGGAAGTCTGGTGGTCGCCAAACCACCCGTTCAAGTCCTCACTCAACGGGCTTAGCGCCGGTGAGGTCGCAGCAGCCTACACCGATGCGACAGGCAAGCAGTGGACGCAGCCGATTGGCTTTGTCCATGCGCTGTTTGAGCTTGCCGTCGATGCGATGGGCCGGGTGGACGACACACGCGACGCCGACGCTGTTGCAGAAGCAATTGCCTCTGCGAAACTCGACACCATCGTCGGTCCCATCGCATTTGACGGCGCAGGTCTGCCGCCATTTGCGCAACGCAACGTCTGCAAGACACCGCTCGTTGGAGGCCAGTGGCGCCTGAAAGATGACGGCGGCTACGACCTCGTCATCGTCGACAACTCCGATCAGCCATCCATCCCCACCGGCGGGACGATGGAAGCGATCAGCTGATTGTGGCGCGTGCAGCGGTCCGGGTGTTTTTTGCCCGGATCGCCCCGCCTTGCTGAGGAACAGGTATGTCCATCGTTGCCCTGAAAAGTGTTTCCAAGAGCTTCGGCGCGCTGACTGTGACTGATGATGTCACCTTCGATGTGCCTGAGGGCCAGGCCCTCGGCATCATTGGGCCGAACGGCGCTGGCAAATCGACATTGTTCAACCTGATCACGGGCAATCTGGCGCCGGACACCGGCACGATCCATTTTCTCGGCGAAGACGTCACCAAGAAGCCTGCCATGTATCGCTGCATGGCAGGCGTCGGGCGCTCTTTCCAGATACCGCAGCCGTTTGAAAAACTGACGGTTTTTGAAAACCTGCTTGTTGCGGGCGCATTTGGTCGTCAGCACGCCGAACATGATGTGATGCACGAATGTGCAGTGACGCTCGAGCGTACCGGCCTCATTGCCAAGGCGAACAACGTGGCAGGCACACTCTCCCTCTTGGAGCGCAAGCGTTTGGAACTGGCGCGCGCCATGGCCACCCATCCCAAGCTTCTGCTGCTCGATGAAATCGCCGGTGGATTGACGGAAGCCGAGTGCCATTCGCTCGTGGACACGATCAAGAAAATCCATGCCGAGGGCGTCACGATCATCTGGATTGAGCATGTTTTGCACGCGCTGACATCGGTCGTGGAACGATTGCTGGTGCTCGATTTCGGCAAGGTCATTGGCCTTGGTGACCCGGACGAGATCATGGCGTCCAAGCAGGTCAAAGAAATCTATCTGGGCATTGAGGTGTGACGCGATGGCACTTCTAAGCACACATCAACTCACAGCCCGCTACGGGCAATTTCAGGCGCTGTTCGGCGTCGACATTGAACTCGGCGAGGGCGAATGCGTCGCGATCATCGGCGCAAATGGGGCGGGCAAAACCACGCTCATGCGCTCGATCACCGGTGTGCTGACCAATGGTCCAGACATGGTGCGCCTCGGTGACGACCAGATCGGTGTGCTGCCGCCCGATGAGATCATGAAGCGCGGCATCGCCATGGTGCCCGAGGGTCGCAAGCTTTTCCCGTCATTGAGTGTCGAGGAAAACCTGCTGATCGGCAGTCACGGGCGCAAGGTAGCGGGTCATTGGTCGCTTGATACGATCTATAAGATGTTCCCGATCCTGAAGGAACGGCGCAACAATCCGGGCACTGCCCTGTCCGGTGGCCAGCAACAGATGGTTGCCATCGGGCGTGCGCTGATGAGCAACCCGCGTGTCCTCCTGTGTGATGAGATTTCGCTCGGCCTCGCACCGGTCATCATCCGCGACATCTACAAAGCTCTGCCATTGATCCGCGAAAGCGGCGCATCCGTCATCGTTGTGGAACAGGACATCGGCCAAGCGCTCAAGGTCGCTGATCGCGTCTATTGCATGATGGAGGGCAGGGTGACGCTGTCTGGTCGCCCGTCTGATCTGCACAAGGATGACATCCACAACGCCTATTTCGGAGCGGTGGCATGATTTGGCTCGATACCGTAATCCAAGGTGTGCTGCTCGGCGGCCTCTATGCGCTTTTTGCGGCCGGGCTGAGCCTGATTTTCGGCATTATGCGCTTGGTCAATCTCGCCCATGGCGACCTGATCGTGCTGGGTGCCTATCTTATCTTACTGCTCGTCACCATGTCGGGCCTGTCGCCCTTCTTGGCGATTGCGGTCGCAATGCCGTTGATGTTTGCAATCGGCTATGGCCTCCAAAAATTCATGCTCAACCGTGTCTTGGGCGACGACATCCTGCCACCCTTGCTGGTGACGTTTGGTCTGTCGGTTGTCATCCAGAATGCGCTGTTGGAGGGCTTTTCGGCCGACAGTCAGCGCCTGCCCGCCGATGGCATCAGCACCGCGTCGGTCCAGCTTGGCAGCATCTCGCTTGGCGTCCTGCCGCTCCTGACATTTGCATCGGCGATCGCGGTGATCGTGGTCCTCAATCAGGTCTTTTACCGCACCGCACTTGGCCGCGCATTCCGCGCGACATCTGATGACGCGACAACGGCGAGCCTGATGGGCATCAAGCCCGCCAACATATTCGCCACAGCCACCGGCATCGCGCTCGTCATTGTCACCATCGCAGCCCTTTATCTCGGCATGCGCGCCAATTTCGATCCATCGGTTGGTCCAGCGCGCCTGATCTACGCGTTTGAGGCGGTGATCATCGGCGGCCTTGGCTCGCTATGGGGCACGCTTGCAGGCGGCGTCATCATCGGTGTGGCGCAGACTGTAGGCGCTGCGATCAATCCTGAATGGCAAATACTGGCGGGCCACATCGCGTTTCTCCTTGTGCTTCTGGTTAGGCCGCGCGGCCTGTTCCCAAGAGCCGTGGATTGAGGGTCACCAGATGCTGCAAGCCAATCCAACCCCGCCCTATGCCATCGCCACGCGGACACCGGCCTCGACTGTCGCTGGTATCGCGGCAATTGTCCTTGTCGGTGTCCTCATTGCATTGCCGTCCTTTGCGTCGCGATCACTCATTCAGGACATGTTCTTTATCCTGACGATGCTCACTTTGGCCCAGTTCTGGAACCTGTTGGCAGGCTATGGCGGGCTCGTCTCCATCGGCCAGCAGGCGTTTGTGGGTATCGGCGCTTACGCGATGTTTGGCGTTGTCATACTGGGCGGGATGGACCCCGTTCCGGCCATTCTTTTGGGCGGCCTGGCAGCGCTCATCCTCGCTGTGCCCATGGCGTATTTCTCATTCCGCCTTCAAGGTGCATATTTCGCCATCGGCACATGGGTTATCGCCGAAGTTGTCCGGCTTTCGGTCGCTCAGTGGAAGGCGGTCGGCGGTGGCACGGGAACGTCTTTGCCACGCTCCGCCACGCGCGAGTTGATGCTGACGGACTGGATCGAAGACCTGTTCGGTGTGCGCTCGGCTGCCGCCCGAGACATCCTAACCTACTGGCTTGCCGTCATCGCGTGCGTCGCGACAATCGGCGGCATCTATTGGCTCTTGCGCACCAAGCGCGGCCTTGCACTCGCCGCTGTGCGCGACAACCTTGAGGCCGCCAAAGCCGTCGGTGTGGATGCCATGAGGATCAAGTGGTTTGTCTTCCTGACCGCCGCGTTTGGCACCGGCATCACCGGCGCTCTGATCTATCTGCAAAAGGCGCGGATATCGCCGGACGCTGCGTTCTCGGTCAATGATTGGACCGCATATGTCATCTTCATCGTGGTGATCGGCGGCATTGGGACAATCGAAGGGCCAATCATCGGCGTCCTCGTCTTCTTTGCGTTGCAGGCGCTGCTTGCCGACTATGGCAGTTGGTATCTCATGACGCTTGGCGCCATCGCGATTGCGGTCATGCTGTTTGCACCGCGCGGGCTCTGGGGGCTCATCACCGACAAGACCGGCATTCAACTGTTTCCGGTCCGCCGCCGCCTTATCGGCGGCCAACTCAACACACGAGACAAATCTACGGAGGAGTAGCAGCCATGGCTGACATCACCACAGACGTACTCATCATCGGCACCGGCCCGGCTGGTTCTTCAACCGGCGCTTTGCTCTCCAGTTATGGCGTCGAGAACATGGCGGTGAACCGGTACCGCTGGCTGGCCAACACACCGCGCGCACACATCACCAATCAGCGCACCATGGAAGTGTTGCGCGACCTTGGCCATGAAGTGGAAGCGGAAGCCTACATGCATGCTGCACATCAGGAACTGATGGGCGAAAACGTCTTCTGCGAGCGCCTTGCGGGCGAAGAGATCGGTCGCATGAAAAGCTGGGGCAACCACCCGCTTTCCAAGGCCGAGCACCAGCTGGCATCGCCAACCATGATGAATGATCTTCCGCAGACCTTCATGGAGCCGCTGCTCTTCAAGACCGCGTGTTCACGAGGCACGCAGGCGCGCATGTCCACTGAGTATCTGCGCCATGAACAGGATGCTGACGGTGTGACCACAACCTGCCTCGATCGCCTGACCGGCAAGGAAGTGACGATCCGTTCCAAATATCTGGTCGGCGCCGATGGCGGCAATTCCAAGGTTGCCGAACACGCCGGTCTGCCGTTCGAGGGGGAGATGGGCGTCGGCGGTTCCATGAACATCCTGTTTCGCGCGGACTTGTCGAAATACGTCGCCCACCGTCCGTCGGTCCTTTACTGGGTCATGCAGCCGGGCGCTGATGTTGGCGGCATCGGCATGGGCTTGGTGCGCATGGTGCGGCCTTGGAACGAGTGGCTGATCGTCTGGGGTTACGACATCAACCAGCCAGCGCCGGAAGTTGATGAAGCCCTGGCAACGCAGGTCGCGCGTCAGCTGGTGGGTGATCCTGAGTTGGACATTGAGTTGCTGTCGGCCAACACATGGACCGTCAACAACATGTACGCCACGCAAATGCAAAACGACCGCGTGTTCATCATGGGTGACGCCGCACACCGCCATCCGCCGTCCAACGGCTTGGGCTCAAACACATCGATCCAGGACGGTTTCAATTTGGCTTGGAAACTTGCCGCCGTTCTGAA
>JBCBHR010000087.1:0-7071 GCA_038525365.1 Pseudomonadota bacterium
CGCGCGGCAGCTGGCACGTTCACCGCGGTCTCCACCGAACTTGGCGGCAAGGACCCCGGCTATGTGCGCGCCGACGTCGATCTCGATGCGGCTGTCGATACGCTCATCGATGGCGCGATGTTCAATTCAGGCCAATGCTGCTGCGGGATCGAGCGCATCTATGTGCATGAAAGTCTGTTTGATGCATTTGTTGAGAAAGCAGTCGCGCTCGTCACAAGCTATAAGCTCGGCAATCCGCACGACCCCGAAACCACCATCGGCCCGATGGCAAATATCCGGTTTGCAAATGAGGTGCGTGCGCAAATTTCAGAGGCGGTCGCCGCCGGGGCCAAGGCGCATATCGAGACCTTCGCGGGCGATGATGGCGGCACTTATCTGACGCCTCAGGTGCTCACCGGCGTTGATCACACAATGCGGATCATGCGCGACGAGACGTTTGGGCCAGCCGTCGGCATCATGCCTGTCAGGGGCGATGAAGAAGCCATTGCGCTGATGAACGACAGTGCGTTCGGGCTTACATGTTCGCTTTGGACGAACGACACCGACGCCGCGCTCGCCATAGGCCGCCGCCTTGAGACGGGCACCGTGTTCATGAACAGGGCCGACTATCTCGACCCCGCGTTGTGTTGGACCGGCTGCAAGGACACTGGCCGTGGAGCGGGGCTTTCGCACCTAGGTTTCCACGCGCTGACCCGCCCGAAATCGTACCATCTGAAGAAGCTTCACTCATGACGTCTCCAAGCGCCCCAAACCTCACCGCCAATTGGTCGTACCCGACCGCAGTGCGTTTCGGCGCAGGACGTATCGCCGAGATTGCCGACGCATGCGCTGCGGCCGGGATCATTAAGCCACTGCTCGTCACGGATCGCGGATTGGCCTCGATGGACATCACCTCGCGTACGCTGGCGTTTCTGAAAGACGCAGGTCTCGATGTCGGCGTGTTTGCCGATGTCGACCCAAACCCGTCCGATAAGAACGCGGAGGATGGCGTTCGCGCATATCGTGGGGGCGGCTATGATGGTGTTGTCGCCTTTGGCGGCGGCTCCGCACTTGATCTTGGCAAAGTCATCGCGTTCTGGGCAGGCCAAACCCGTCCATTGTGGGATTTTGAAGACATTGGCGATTGGTGGACCCGCGCCGATCCGGACGCCATTGCACCCATTGTTGCCGTGCCAACCACTGCGGGCACGGGATCAGAAGTCGGCCGCGCAGGCGTGATCACCAATTCTGACAGCCATGAAAAGAAGATCATCTTCCACCCGAAGATGCTGCCCGCTATCGTGATCTGTGATCCGGAACTGACCGTCGGCATGCCCAAGCACGTCACTGCGGGCACGGGTCTAGACGCCTTTGCCCATTGCCTAGAGGCCTATTCGTCGCCGCACTATCACCCCATGAGCCAGGGCATTGCGCTCGAAGGCATGCGCTTGGTGAAGGATTTCCTGCCGCGCGCTTATGCCGATGGCACTGACTTAGAAGCGCGCGCGCATCTGATGAGTGCCGCGGCGATGGGCGCGACCGCCTTCCAAAAGGGCCTTGGTGCAATCCATGCGCTCAGCCACCCCATTGGCGCTCACCACCAAACGCACCACGGGACGACCAACGCCGTCTTCATGCCGCCGGTCCTGCAATTCAACGCCGACGCCATCCGCGGTCGTTTCGGTGCGGTGGCGGCTTACCTTGGCATTGAAGGCGGTTTTGACGGCTTTTGCGCTTTTGTTGACGCGTTCAACGACCAGCTTGGCATCCCCAAAACGCTCGCCGGCCTCGGCGTGAAAAATCCCGAACTCGATGTCCTCACCGAGGCCGCCCTGCATGATCCAAGCGTTGGCGGGAACCCGGTTGAGATGACAAAGGAGAATACGCGGGCGCTGTTTGAGGCGGTGTTGTAAGTCGATGAGTTCACCGCCCAAACCTTGACATGAACACCCCGCACGCGCACCTGCGGCGGACTTTTCTTAAGCTAACCATATCAACAGGTGCACATCATGACACTCGCACTCACATTCCCCGGCCAGGGGTCCCAAGCCGTGGGCATGGGAAAGGACCTTGCGGACGCGTTTCCTGAAGCGCGGGGGGTGTTTGATGAGGTCGATGACGCGCTGGGCCAGAAACTCTCAGGCCTGATGTTTGAGGGGCCGGAGGATGAGCTGACGTTGACCGCCAATGCGCAACCTGCCCTGATGGCGGTGTCCATGGCTGTCGTCCGCGTGCTGGAAGCAAACGGCTTCGACATCGCCTCAGCGTCCTACGCGGCGGGCCACTCGCTTGGTGAGTATTCCGCCCATGCGGCAGTCGGTACATTTTCGCTGGCGGACACCGCACGCCTTCTGCGCATTCGCGGCAACGCAATGCAGGCCGCAGTGCCAGTGGGTGAGGGTGCAATGGCGGCCGTGATCGGACTGGAAACAGCAGACGTTGAAGCGGTTTGCGCCGAAGCATCGAGCGAAGGCGTTTGTCAGATTGCCAACGACAATGGCGGCGGTCAGATCGTCATTTCCGGCGCCAAGGCACCCGTGGAAAAGGCCGCCGAATTGGCCAAGGTCAAGGGCGCCAAACGCGCGCTTATGCTGCCGGTCTCCGCACCGTTTCATTCGGCATTGATGTCACCGGCTGCCGACGCGATGCGCGAGGCGCTTGCCGAGGTCGACGTGAATACGCCGAAAGTCCCGGTGGTGACCAATGTTCACGTCGCGCCGACATCGGATCCGGCAGCAATCGCTGCCGCGCTGGTTGATCAGGTCACCGGCCAAGTGCGCTGGCGCGAGACGGTCACTTGGTTTGCCGACAATGGTGTATCAACACTGGCAGAGATCGGCTCGGGCAAGGTTTTGACTGGTCTTGCGCGGCGCATCAATCGCGATCTGGGTGGCGTTGCCATCGGCACACCCAGCGATATAGAACCGTTCGTGGAATCGCAGGCCTGAGGCCTGATCGACCCCAAAACGACAAAAAAAGCGGGAAATCCATGATCGATCTGACAGGTAAAAAGGCGCTGGTCACCGGCGCATCCGGCGGTATTGGCGAAGACATCGCACGCGCGCTCCACGCGCAAGGGGCCATCGTCGGCCTCCACGGCACGCGCGAGGAAAAGCTGCAAGCCGTGGCCGCCGACCTCCGTGATCGCACACACGTCTTGCCCGCCAATCTGTCCGATCTTGAAGCCGTCGATGCTTTGGCCGCCAAAGCCGAAGACGTGCTCGAAGGCGTCGATATTCTCGTCAACAATGCGGGCATCACACGCGACGGCCTGTTTGTCCGTATGGCCCAAGACGATTGGGACGCGGTCCTGCACGTCAATCTGACAGCTGTCTTCCGGCTGACCAAGGCGTTGACCCACCCCATGATGCGCCGCCGCGCGGGCCGCATCATCAACATAAGTTCCGTTGTCGGGTTCATTGGCAATGCCGGGCAAGCCAACTATTGCGCCTCGAAGGCCGGGCTCGTCGGATTTTCAAAGTCATTGGCGCAGGAGATCGCCAGCCGAAATGTGACCGTCAATTGTGTTTCGCCAGGCTTTATCGAAAGCGCGATGACCGAAAAGCTCAACGACAAGCAAAAAGACGCGATCATGGGATCAATCCCGATGAAGCGCATGGGCACAGGCGCAGAAGTCGCGTCTGCCGTCAGCTGGCTTGCGTCAGACAGCGCGTCCTATGTTACTGGCCAAACCATCCACGTGAACGGCGGGATGGCGATGGTTTAGTCCCTAAGGCTAAGCGGTAACCCCCAACCATTCGCATATGCAGCATGCCTTTGCGCTTGATTAGACCCTGCGCAGCGGATAACGACACCCCTGAAAAGTAACCTTAATTGAGGGACATATTCATGAGCGACGTAGCAGAGCGCGTGAAAAAGATCGTTGTTGAACACCTGAGCGTTGACGCTGAAAAAGTCAGTGAAGGCGCGAGCTTCATCGACGATCTCGGCGCCGACAGCCTCGATACCGTCGAGCTCGTCATGGCGTTTGAAGAAGAGTTCGGCGTGGAAATCCCCGACGATGCCGCCGAAACCATTTTGACTGTTGGCGACGCCGTTAAGTTCATCGAAAAGAACGCCGCCTAACGGACTGACGGGCGCGAAGATCGCGCCCGCTGGGGTATCTTCGATGCGTCGTGTCGTCATCACAGGCATGGGTATGGTGTCGCCACTTGGGGCCGATACCGAGACCACATGGTCAAACATTCTCGCCGGCAAGTCCGGTGCCAAGCGGATCACCGAATTCGAAGTGGACGATCTTGCAGCGCAAATTGCCTGCAGGCTTCCC
The DNA here is from genome assembly GCA_038525365.1 of Pseudomonadota bacterium. Taxonomy (GTDB): domain Bacteria; phylum Pseudomonadota; class Alphaproteobacteria; order Rhizobiales; family Rhizobiaceae; genus JBCBDX01. Next base: position 4,268 of record JBCBHR010000087.1, read on the forward strand.
TTCGGTGACGGCTCCAATGGCACCTACAATGCCGACGATTGGATGGAGCCGAAGGAACAGCGCAAGGTCGACCCGTTCATTGTCTACGGTATGGCTGCGGCAGACCAAGCGTTGAACGATGCCGATTGGCACCCACAAACCGATGAGGACCAGATTTCGACTGGCGTTCTGATCGGCTCGGGCATTGGCGGCATCGAAGGCATTGTGGAAGCGGGCTACACGCTGCGTGACCGTGGGCCACGCCGCATTTCGCCGTTCTTTATCCCCGGCCGTCTGATCAATTTGGCCGGTGGTCAGGTCTCCATCCGTCACAAGCTGCGTGGACCGAACCATTCCGTCGTGACGGCCTGTTCGACGGGCGCTCATGCCATTGGTGACGCTTCGCGACTGATCATGCTCGGTGAGGCCGATGTGATGGTGGCTGGCGGCACCGAATCGCCGATCAGCCGCATTTCACTTGCCGGATTTGCAGCCTGCAAAGCGCTCTCTACTGCCCGCAATGGCGATCCAACTGCCGCGTCACGACCCTATGACCGCGACCGCGATGGGTTCGTGATGGGCGAGGGCGCAGGCGTTGTCGTGGTAGAAGCGCTGGAACACGCGCAAGCACGTGGCGCAAATATCTACGCTGAAATTGTCGGCTACGGTCTCTCTGGCGACGCCTTCCACATCACCGCCCCATCCGAAAATGGTGAAGGTGCAGAGCGTTGCATGCGCGCTGCCCTGAAAAACGCCAAGATGGGCGCAACCGACATCGACTACATCAACGCGCATGGCACATCCACGATGGCCGACACCATCGAATTGGGTGCCGTGGAGCGACTGCTGGGCGACCATGCAAGCAGCGTGTCCATGTCGTCGACGAAGTCCAGCGTTGGCCACCTTCTGGGTGCAGCCGGTGCGGTTGAAGCGATTTTCTCGACACTGGCGATCCGCGATCAGATCGCGCCGCCAACGATCAATCTGGACAATCCGGACGTGGAAACATCCATCGATCTCGTCGCGCATGAAAGCCGCAAACGCGAAATCAACGTCGCGCTTTCCAACTCATTTGGCTTCGGTGGCACCAACGCATCGCTCATTTTGAAGCGTTTTGACGCCTGAAACCGGCAATTTTGCCATATTGCACGCGCACTCACGCCACGTTACGGCTTTTCTGCTGCGCGAGGCAGACTAGTGTGATGATGATGATTCCCGCCGAAAAACGAATTGCGCGTTGAGAGTGCGACCCCTTGAGGTGCCCAATTGAATGATCCAGTGAGGTTTGGCCGCGCGCCGTCATCATCTGCGCCCGACGCTGGGTCCGATCCAGCTTTGGCGTCGCAGTCGGCGGACGTTGAAACGCTCGCGTCCGGTCGAGGGCGGCGCAAGAGCTCGCTTGCAAAGAACCAATTCGTCGTGTTCTTCAACTTCCTTTTTTCAGCGCTAGTCTTTGTGCTTTTGGCGTTTGCAGGGGTCTTGTACATCGGCAAGCTGCAGTTCGAAGCGCCCGGCGCGCAGGCGGTCAGCAGCACATTTACAGTTCGCGAAGGTGCATCCGTCAGCTCGGTCGCAACCGCCTTGCGCCGTCAAGGTCTGATCGGCAACGAACGGGTCTTCGAGTATGGCGTACGGGCTTACGGCGCCGAAACGGAGCTAAAGGCAGGCGAGTTCAACATTGCCGCCAACGCGTCCATGAAAGACATCATGGATGAGTTAGTCGACGGCCGCTCCATTCTTTATCCGTTGACCGTGGTCGAAGGCATGACCGTGCTGCGCGCCATGGAGCGCGTCGCGGCCAATGAATTCCTCACCGGAGACATGCCGACCGAACTCCCGCCGGAAGGCATGCTTGTCGCTGATACCCAGAAATTTGCGCGCGGCACGGAACGCGCTGATCTTGTCGCGCGGATGCAAGGCCAGCAGGAAAAGCTTGTTGAGCAGATCTGGGAGAAGCGCCAGGCCGACCTGCCGCTGGAAGACGTCAACGAATTCGTCACATTGGCGTCCATCGTTGAAAAAGAGACCGGCGTCGGCGAAGAACGTCCGCGTGTGGCGGCGGTGTTCATCAATCGCCTGCGGCGCGGCATGCGCCTGCAATCCGACCCGACGATTATTTACGGAATATTTGGCGGGGAGGGCAAACCCTCCGATCGCCCAATCTACCGGTCCGACATCGACACCCCAACCGACTACAACACCTACACCATCCCCGCATTGCCACCCGGCCCGATCGCCATTCCGGGTCGTGCTTCGCTCGAGGCGGTGGCAAATCCGGCGCAAACCGATGATCTCTTCTTCGTGGCCGATGGCACGGGCGGTCACGCGTTTGCAAAGACATTGGAAGAGCACAATCGCAACGTGGCTCGATGGCGTGAGATTGAGGCGCAGCGCGACGCAGAAGCGCGCGAGAACGACAACGAGACCTCCTCCAACTGAGCGGACACATGGGCACGAAACCGCAGAGCATGACGGGCTTCGGCTCAGCCGAGATAGCCCGTGACGGCGTCACGTGCCGCTGTGACATCCGCTCCGTCAATGGCAAAGGTCTCGACATCAAGCTGCGGCTTCCAAATGGCCTCGAAGCGCTGGAACAGCCGATCAAGAAAGCGGTCGCGGCGCGGCTCACGCGAGGCAATCTGCAACTGTTCTTGGCAATTGAGCGTGGCGGGCAAGCAATATCTGCGATCTCGATCGACAAAGACCTCTTCCGCACGCTGGTTGCTGCAAGCACCGCATTGGCCGCTGAAACCGGCATCGCACCGCCAACCGCCGACGCGATCCTTGCCATGCGTGGTGTCGTCACAACCGATGAGGCATCCGGA
>JBCBHR010000088.1:0-6879 GCA_038525365.1 Pseudomonadota bacterium
CGTGCGCGTATCGCTGAAGAACGCGCCGCCAACTGACCGATATCGCGTGGTTTTTGTGCGTTTTGCGCCGTCAGATACCTTCTTTGTGGGCAAACGCTTGCCCGCCGCGCCAATCGCGATTACCCACGCCACAGCTGAGACCATGACGGGATAACAACACAATGGGGGTCAAACTCCTGGTTTTGAACGGCCCTAACCTCAACCTGCTTGGCGCGCGCGAGCCGGAAGTTTATGGGTCGCAGACGCTCGATGAATTGAACGCACACCTCGTCGAATTCGGCGCAGGCTTAGGCTTTGATGTCGTGTGTCACCAGTCAAACCACGAGGGCGAACTGATAACGGCAGTGCAAGAGGCAGGCGCTGCGGGCACTCCCATCGCCTTCAATCCCGGTGCCTACAGCCACACATCCATCGGCTTGCGCGACGCGATTTCCGGATCAGGCGCGAGAGTTGTCGAAGTGCACATCTCAAACATCCATGCGCGTGAACGATTTCGCCACCACTCCCACATTAGCCCCGTTGCGCTTGGCGTTATCGCGGGTCTCGGGGCGCAAGGCTATGAATTGGCGATCCGCGCCATCCACACCTACCTGAAGGAGGCCGCGTGACCGCGCGGGCTTGAAGAGGGCATCATGTCACAAAAGAAAAACACGTCCTTCGACACCGAAACCGTCAGCGCGCTGGCAAAAATCCTCAACGAAACCGATCTGACCGAGATCGAAGTCGAACAGGGTGAAATGCGCATCCGGGTCTCGCGTGAACCGGCGCCGCAATATGTCACCGCCGCTGCCCCTGCCGTTCAAGCGGCACCACCTGCTGTCGCCACTTCGGCTGCGCCGGCATCGGCATCGGCTGCATCGTCACAAAGCGAAGCTGCAAATGCTGCGTCTTCGTCTGGCACCGAAGTGCCCGCACCGATGGTCGGCACCGTCTATATGGCCTCCGCGCCCGATGCTGATCCCTTCACCAAGGTTGGCTCCAAAGTGAAGGAAGGCGAAACGCTATTGATCATCGAAGCGATGAAGGTGATGAACCAGATTCCCGCGCCGAAATCCGGCACGATCGTTGAGTATCTGGTCTCCGATGGCGATCCGGTGGAATACGGTCAGCCCATGCTGATCATTGAATGAGGCGGGGCCTGAAATGTTCAACAAGGTCCTCATAGCAAACCGCGGCGAGATTGCACTGCGCGTCCTGCGCGCCTGCAAGGAGCTCGGCATCGCGACCGTTGCGGTGCATTCCACGGCCGACGAAGACGCCATGCATGTGCGCCTTGCAGACCAGAGTGTCTGCATCGGCCCTCCGGCGTCACGCGACAGCTATCTGAACATCCACCAGATTGTGTCTGCCTGCGAGGTAACCGGCGCCGACGCTGTCCATCCGGGCTATGGCTTTCTGTCGGAGAACGCGAAGTTTGCCGAGATCCTCGAGGCCCATGACATCACCTTCATCGGCCCGACCGCGCACCATATATCCATCATGGGCGACAAGATCGAAGCCAAGCGCACCGCGGCCAAATTCGGTATTCCGGTTGTTCCTGGCTCCGACGGCGGCGTCACCGATCCGTCCGAAGCAAAACGTATCGCCGCCGACATCGGCTATCCCGTGATCATCAAGGCGGCAGCCGGCGGTGGCGGGCGTGGTATGAAAGTGGCACGCACGGAAGCGGATCTGGATGTCGCGCTCAACACGGCGCGCACCGAAGCCGGTGCCGCATTCGGCAATGATGCAGTTTACATCGAAAAATTCCTCGGCAAGCCTCGTCACATCGAAGTTCAAGTCGTGGGCGATGGCGCAGGCAACGCGATCCATCTGGGCGAGCGTGATTGTTCGCTGCAACGTCGCCATCAGAAGGTCTGGGAAGAAGCAACGTCGCCTGCCCTCAATGCCGATCAACGCGCCGAAATTGGCATGGTCTGCGCCAACGCCGTCGCCGAGATGGGCTATCGTGGCGCGGGCACGGTTGAGTTCCTGTTTGAAAATGGCGAGTTCTATTTCATCGAGATGAACACGCGACTGCAGGTCGAGCATCCGGTCACTGAAGCCATCACAGGAATCGACCTTGTGCATGAACAATTGCGCGTGGCGGCCAATGCCGGGCTTTCGACCAAGCAAGACGCGATCACGTTCACCGGTCATGCCATTGAGTGCCGCATTAACGCGGAGGACCCGAAAACCTTCGTGCCCTCACCCGGCAAGATCACACACTATCACGCGCCGGGCGGCCTCGGTGTGCGGGTCGATTCAGGCGTTTACGCCGGATATTCGATCCCGCCCTATTATGACAGCCTGATCGGCAAGCTGATCGTGCATGGCCGCAATCGGGTGGAGTGCATGATGCGATTGCGCCGGGCGCTCGACGAGATCGTGGTGGATGGCATCTCCTCAACCCTGCCGCTTTTCCGTGACTTGGTGGACAATGCGGACATCGCCAATGGCGATTACGACATCCACTGGCTGGAGGCATATCTCGAAAATGGCGGGGCGTGACACGACGATCGCGCAACAACAGGCGATCACCCCACAGGTTCTTTTGAAGGCGTACTCCATCGGTCTTTTCCCGATGGCGGAAACCGCGGACGACCCAACCGTCTTCTGGGTCGAACCCGAGGTGCGCGGCATCCTCCCGCTTGACGATTTTCACGTGCCCCGTTCACTCGCAAAAACCGTCAAACGCGAACCCTTTGTGGTGACCGCGAACTATGCGTTTTCGCGCGTGATCGACGCATGCGCCGAACCCGCTCCGGGACGCGAGGAGACGTGGATCAATCCCGTCATCCGCCGTGTTTGCGCACAGTTACACCAGATGGGCCATGCCCATAGCGTCGAAGCATGGGACGCAGACAACACGCTGGTTGGCGGGCTTTACGGCATCTCGCTTGGTCGTGCATTTTTCGGCGAAAGCATGTTTTCGCGGGCAACGGATGCGTCAAAAATCTGCCTTGTGCATCTGGTTGAGCGCCTGCGCGAGCGCGGCTTCATCCTGCTCGACACGCAGTTTACAACGGACCATCTGGAGCGGTTTGGCGCAATTGGTGTGGCCAAGGAAAATTATGATGTGCTGCTGCAAGAGGCGTTGATTGGTGAGGCGTCTTTTGACGACCGCGTCTATTTCAAACGCCCGGCCCGCTGAAGCGCGGCGCTACGAAGACGACGGTGGCGGAACGTCCGATACGCTTTTGCAAGCGGTCAGCCACACGTCATAAACGGCGTGCTCAACCGCATTCAGGCCCGGACTGTCGGCAAACATCCAACCGGTGAATATGCGACGGATCTTGCGGTCGAGCGTGATCTCGTCGACCTCCACAAAACCAGTGGGGCCGGGATCTTCATTCAAAGGGCGCGAATAGCAGACGCGTGGTGTGATCTGCAGCGCGCCAAATTGGACCGTCTCATCAATATAGACGTCAAAGCGAATGATCCGACCGGTGATCTTGTCGATGCCGGAAAACACGGCCACCGGTTCAGCCGTGCGTTCGGCAAACGACGGTGTCACCGCAAATGCCAGACAAGCGCCGATAGCGACGATGATACGTGCCAAATTGAAACAGTAGACCAGCATGCGTTCTTTGCTCATGCACCCGCAATGTGCACCGTTTGTGGCCGCATCAGGGTCAACAAAGGCTTAAATTCTGGATAGCGCTGGAACCGGTCAGCGCGAAGCTATCAATTGCCCGGCGTCCACGCATCGTAGTCGCCAGTCACCTGAGGGCGGCTGTCGGGGCGCAGCATGGAGCCTTTTGGACGGTATGCGGCCGACGATCCGGTGAGGTTCGGCACGTGCGCTACCTGCCAGTCTTTTGCAGCGTAGTCCTCATCAGAGGGCGGCGTGTCCACACGGTGATGAAGCCACCCGTGCCAACCGGGCGGGATTGCTGTTGCTTCGACCGTGTCCTTGAAAATCACCCAGCGCCGCTCGGCACCGTCAATGTCCTTGCCGCCGCGATAGTAGACATTGCCCAATTCGTCTTCACCAACCCGCTCGCCATGGCGCCATGTGTGAAAGCGCGTGCCAAGCGTCTGGCCGTTCCACCAGGTGAAGAATTGCAGCAGGAAGTTTTTCATCGTGCGTGTCCGACGTCTCTTACCTGCCTTATGCCGTCGCGCTCATCGGCGCGCAAGGGTCAAGGGCGGCAGGCGTCTTTGTCTTTCGCAGCGCATCATGATCCTGCTGACGACAGTGTCGCGGGCGAAAATAAGACGCCAAACTGCTCGCACCAGATGACCACCGATTGATATTGCGAGACGTCAGCGTCCGCCGGGATTGTGTAGGTCTGGTCGCCGACATTGCCTTTCAGTTGGCCAAGCGAAAGCCATTGTGCGCCGGAAACGTCGCTGGATGATTGCGGGTCGGCGACGGCGGACAACCAAACTTCCAAGTCAGGGCCGTTGGTCACCTCAAACTCAGTCAAGCGGAGTACGGTCTCGCCAGAGCCATTTTGGAGGATTGTGGCGTTACCGCTGCCGCGATGCGCCGCGTCAGCATCGCGAAATGTGCCCGCCACAAGCTCAGTGAACGCGTCCGCATTGACCAGCTCTTCCTGCACCACCTCGTCAAACAGGAGCGGCGAGAACAGATACCACGCCGCAGCGCCGGTGACATTTCCCAAAACGAAAACAGGTATGGCGATCTTCAAAAAACGCATCATCGGGTGGACCTCCGTCAAATCGAGATGACAGTACGGAATGTCACATGTTTATGATAGCTGTTTGCCATCACAATTGGAGGCTCCGATGAAATGTGTATTCTCCACCGTCGTCACCACCCTGATCTCGTTTGGGATCGTGTGCAATGCGCAGGCGCAAGACGGGCTGTTGGGTATCGCGTTCGTCCAAGCACCGGAGATGGGCGGCGGTGTTGCGGTCGATACCGACATGGAACGCGCGTTCGACAAGGCGACCGAGGAGTGCATGTCAAATGGCGCAGAGGCCCGCGATTGCCTTCGCGCCAATTGGTGTCAACCCGCGGGATGGAGCGTTGACCTGTTTTTACAACACGAAGAAGGCGTGCATTGGCACGAGGTGGTGTGCGGTTTTGCGACCGAGGCGATTGCGCGCGCCGCCGTTGCCAATTTGTGTGACACCACCGACCGCAGCTACATCGTCGCCTGCCTGATGGTTCAGCTTTATGATCCCAAGGGCACTGAGATGATGGACAACTGAGCCGCTAGCCGCGCATCCGGCCTTCATGTTTCGCCTTACGGCCAGACACCCGCTCCCGCCACATTCGGAAGCTGGACGGTTTCATGTTTGCGCGCATGAGCTTGATGACGTCTTTTTCCCGCAAGCCAGTCGCCCGCTCAATGGCGTCAAACGAGCTTTCATCATCCCACGCGAGTGCGATGACTTCGCTGGTCGTCAGTTCACCGGACTTGTTCGCCGATTTGATAGCGGCGACAGCTTCTTGGTCGAGACGGTTGTCAGGTAATTCAGCCATTGTGCACCACTCTGTCGTTGCCAGAGATATGCCGCTGTGCTCAGCTTTCCAGAGACGAAGCAACGGAGCGCATTGTGACTGAACTCGCGATTTACCTTCCCGGCATCATGCTGGCTTACGGCGCGTTTCTTGTTGGGATTGCCAGCCCTGGGCCGAATGTGCTGGCGGTGATGGGTACATCCATGGCCGTCGGCCGACGTGAAGGCTTGGCGTTGGCGATGGGCATTGCGGTCGGTTCGCTCACATGGGCGCTGCTCACCGCAGTCGGCCTCTCGGCATTGCTCGCGCAATACGCCTACGCACTTTTCATCATCAAGCTGTTCGGCGGCGCGTACCTTTTGTACCTCGCCTACAAAGCCTTCAAATCTGCCGCATCGGCCCATGACATTGAGGCAAAAGCCCTGTCTGGCGCCTCACTCAGCCCAGTTAGATACGCTGTTCGCGGATACACGATCCAAATGACAAACCCGAAGGCAGCGCTCACATGGATCGCGATCATCTCGCTTGGTCTTGCGCCCGGCGCACCACTTTGGGTCGCCGCGGTGATCGTGATCGGGACATTTGTCCTCTCGGTCGTCATGCATGCGCTTTATGCGCTGGCGTTCTCCACACCACCCATGGTGCGCATCTATGCCCGCGCGCGGCGCGGCATTCAGTTCGTTTTGGGGAGCTTCTTCACGCTGGCTGGTATACGGCTTTTGACAAGCCGTGTGTGATGGATAGGCCGTCAGCTACCAGATCACCTTTTCCATGATCACAGCCGGGATGCCGGAACCCTTCACGCCGCAATCCTGCGTGGCACCGGTCTGCTTGAACCCATTGGTTTCGTAGAACTTGATAGCGCGGGCATTGGCCTCTTCGACTTCCAGTCTGATCTTGCGAACATCGGGAAAGCATGCCTCAGCCTCCACAAGCAGCTTTTCGCCCAAACCCTGCCCCTGCTGGGTCGGGCGTACGTAAAGCTGGTGGAGCATGGCCGTCTCGCCATCCGATTGGCTTACGAACGCCATGCCGGAAATTTCTGCGCCGTCGTCGGTGACAATAAATTCCGAGCGTGGCTTTTTCAGACGTTGGATCAGAGCATCGACGGAGTGCCAAGCTTTGGTGAGTTCGGCCACCTTCTCGCGCCCGTAGATCGCATCATAGGTGTCGTGCCACGTCTCGGTCAGCATTGCCGAGATGACTGGTAGGTCGTCCTTAGACGCGGTGCGTACCCACATCGCAGTGATTCAATGGCCCTGTTGCCTTTGCGTCAGTCTTCCACACCCAGCTTGGCTTTGACAAGAGCCTGCACAGCTTGCGGGTTTGCCTTGCCGCCTGTGGCTTTCATGACCTGGCCGACAAACCAGCCGGCAAGCTTCGGATTGTCTTTGGCCTTTTCGACCTGCGCCGGGTTGGCGGCGATGATCTCATCGACAGCGGCCTCTATCGCGCCGGTGTCC
>JBCBHR010000089.1:0-6876 GCA_038525365.1 Pseudomonadota bacterium
TTCCTGCCAAAAGCAGCGGCGCGCCACCGGCCAAGCGCTTCAGCTCTGCAGTGGATCCGATATCGGCTTCAAGGTCGCCGCGCGCGAAATGCGGTTGTTGAAGCGCCGCCTCACCAGAGAACGCAAACCGCGTCGGCCCGGAAGACACGTCCAACTGCATCGGCGCGCCATCTTGTGTGAACAATTGCGACATTGATGATGTTTGAAGCGCAATCGCGGAATCGCGGCCTCCCCATGACATCGTGACATCAAGCGAAAGCGCGCCGTCCCTTCGGGGCCAATCGAGGCTGCCCGCCAGTCTCGTGGCCACTGTCCGGGTTTCGCCATTGGCATGAACGACTGCCACCGTGCCGTCCTCAAACGTCATGGACCCAATGGCGGCGGGCAGCGTCTTGAGGATGCGGTAAGCGATGGCCAAATTGTCGGGTGCTGCTGCGTCTTCGGCCTCGGTTGCCGAACGCTCCAGCCCTTGCTGGTTGAGTGCCGGCCAAAGCAAACGTCGGTCCGCATCGAGCGCCACGGTGATCATCGGCGTCTTGATACGAAACGCGGAGAACGTCGGTGTCGCGCGGAATAGCGACGTGATCTCGAAATCCCCTTCCACCTGATCAAATGTCATGAAAGGCGTGTTGTCGGAACCTGTGATCGTCAAGCCGTTGAATGTCGCCGACGGGCGGGGGAAAAAGTCTATCTTGGTGCCGCCTTCAAGGCGCACAGGCAATTTGATGATCTCGCCCATGCGCGCTTCAATGGCACGGCGCGCCACGTCGGTCGAAACCAGTGTCGGAAGCGACGACAATCCGGCTGCGACGAGAAGGCCGATCACAACGAAGGCGGCGATGCCAAATCGAACGGCGCGGTCCATCAGGTGCCTGTGTTCAAGCGGTCAATGCCCATGTCTTCCGCTGTACTTGGCGCAGCGTGAGACGTCCAGCGCCAGCAGGCTGTGGCGTCGATTTCCTGTGACCGGAGCGTGTGCGATGTTGCTTGAGACTATTGCGCAAGAACGCGGGGCGGCGGGAAGTTGATTTCAACATTTGTGCCCGCACCCGGCTCCGACTGGATTGTAAAGCCAGCACGATTGGCCTCAACCAGTGCGCGCGTCAGTGGAAGGCCAAGGCCGGTACCTGACGAGCGCATGCCCTCATTGGCCGACACCTGTTTGAATGGTCGAAGTGCACCTTCCAGTTCCTCCGCCGACATGCCGATGCCGGTGTCGCGAATGCGCAAAACAACCGCCCCGTCGTTCAGGTAACGCGTCGAAATCACAACCTGCCCACCCTCAGGCGTGTAGCGAACGGCGTTGGTCAGGAGGTTGATGATGATCTGTTTGGTGGCGCGGATATCGGCAACCACGTCGGGAAGGTCCGGGTCAAGGCCCGAGCGCATTATGATCCGATTGCGATTGGCCTGAGGGCGTAACATGTCGATGACCTCGAGCACCTGCTCGTTGAGCGAAACGCTCTCGAAATCGAGATCCTCATTGCCAGATTCAATTTTGGATATGTCGAGCAGGTCGTTGACCAATTCGAGCACGTAGCGCCCGGACTTTTGGATGTCTTCGAGGTAATCGGTATAGCGCTCATTGCCGATGGGGCCGAAACGCTCCTCGCTCATGATCTCTGAAAATCCGATGATTGCATTGAGCGGCGTCCGGATTTCGTGGCTGACTTTTGCCAGAAACGCCGATTTCATTTCCGACGCATCTTCGGCCTGTTTGCGCGCTTCTTCCAGTGCCTGTTCATTGCGCTTCCACGCCGTGATGTCGCGCAGAACCGCGCAGAAACCACGGCTGGACGCCAGTCGCCCAAGCGTCATGAAGAGCTTGATCTCGCCACCCTTGGCTTCGCGGCCTGTGGTCTCAAGGCCCTCGTTGAGAACGTTGGCCACGCCATTCGACGTCATTGAGTCGAGATAGTCGAGAACCCGCTTCTGGCTCTCATGGGCAAAGAGGATTGAGAAGGATTGGCCGATCAACGCATCGCCGTCATAGCCAAAGAGCGCTGTCGCCGCCGCGTTCATGGAGCGTATGTCCCCATCGGCATTCAGGGTGATCACACCGTCGGTCGCCGTATCGAGGATGGCGCGCAACTCGGTGTTTTCTTCTGCGATGTCAGAGGGGCTGATTGCGGGTGATGTGCTGTCCATTGACGCCGCGGATGGCGCATCCGGCAATGCTTCAAACGCAAACATGAGCGCGTTTTGGTTCATCCAAGGCACGCGCTGCAGGTGCGAATTGACCAGAATAGCTGACCCATCCGCATGCCGCAGTGACAGCGCAGCCGCGTCAGAATCGGTAGGTGCCGGTTCGCCGAAGAGGTCGTTGAGGCCGCGCACGTTGATGGCATCAACCGTTTCATATCCGGTCAGCGCAGCAAACGCCTCATTGGCATAAAGCGCTTCTTCTTCGCGTACGATCAACAGTGACAAAGGCAGAGCATCCAGTGCGTCTGGCCCCAGGCCTTGGACAGCAAGAGCGGTTTCGGCTGCATTGTCATCATTGTCTGCTGCAGCACTTCCGGCAGGGCGCAATTGTGCGGCGATCTGGTCAAATGCGTCGGCTTCGCTTTCCGACAGCGGTCGGATCACGACGTTCTCAAAAGCTGCATCCTGATCATCCTCACCGGCAGCGATATCAAAGACGCCGTCGGCCTCGTCTCCTACTTGGTCTGTCGTCTCGATCGCAGCATCATCGGTTGCATCGATGTCAGCGTCATCCTCCGGTTCAACAGATGGCTGGTCTGACAAACGGCGGAAAGGCGTGATCGTCGCTGAGTAGAGAGCTGGCGGTTCGCCGTTGAAGGGATCATCGGAGGTGTCGGACGGCTCCACGACGGTTCCGCTATCGATGTCGCCGAGGGTTGTGTCATCCGTGTCAGCCTCGTCCTCGTCTTCAACCCATTGCACGCTTCCGCGCTCGCCATGGGTTTGATCGACAATGATGTCCGCCATGCGCGCAATGCCGAAGCCGCGATAGCCTTCGAAGTTCCGGTCGCGGTCATAGTAGGGCAGTGCGGCCAGATCGACGGGCACTCGAAGATCGGTGCTTTGAATAGGCCAAAGCACACTCTTGCCGGACCATGTGTCCCGGCGCGTGAGCGAAGCTGCAATTTCGCCGGACGGATCGAGGCCCAATTCCGAAGAGACCTGCGCAAATGATTTTCCGATCAACGCCGCGTGCTCGGGCCCCACGGCTTGCGCAAACTCGTCTGAGACATCTACAAACACTGCATTGCGATCCGTTTTCCACACAAAACGGATGGGCGAAGAGGGAATGCCGTCCGGTGACCACGCAACGCTCGGCTGCTGCTCAGCCTCTTCTTCATCTTCATCTTCATCTGCGTCCTGCGTTTCAGCATCGGCAGGCTCAAGCGGTGACACGTCCTCACCTGCGATGTCTTTCAGATCGGCAGGGTCTTCCGTCGCCATCGGAGGGGCGACCAACGGCGTCTCAAACTCCAGACTGTCCGGCTCCGACGCGTCTTGCTCCGACATGTCGAACGTATTTGCATCGTCGATGACGGGCAAATCGGAAACGGTGTCCAAAGGGTCGCCTGCGCCCAACGAGCTCGTCGGTGCACCCGACGCCATGACGAGAAACAGATAGCGTCCCGGCTGATCGGAAAGGCGACCGACGCCAACCGCAAGTGCATCACCGCCCTGTGTACGCACAAGCCGCTTGACCATCCGGTCGCCTTCATCTGCGCATTCGGCGCACAATGCTGACCTGTCAGACGCTTCAAGCTTGCTGTCCTCAAAGCCCGGCGTCGCGGCAAGGATCATACCCGCTTCATCGGCAATCGCGGCTGTTGCGCCGCCCGCCGTCAGCCCGCTGAGCGCAGTCATCTCGGCGTCGTCCGGGCCCATGCCAGATGCAAATGCGACGGTTGCGAAGCGTTGCGGGTCGCCAGCAAATGGGTAAACGTCAACGGTATGTAGCGGCTGTCTGATGTCGATGCCGAGGCGCACTGAAGCCGTTACCTTGTCGTCGGCACGGCGCATCGTCGCTGATTTCAGCTGACGGGCACCGGCGCCTGTCACAAGCGGGCGGTCGGCATCCAGTACAGCGCCCAATTCGCCGACGCGCAGCGCAGCATTGGCTGCGCCGTTGACCCAGCGCATGCGCAACGTGTCGCGGTCGACGACCGCCACGCAATCACCTGCGAGATGGCGCTCGCGGATGAAGTCCATGACTGCGACATCCAGAAATGCCACTTCCGCCCACTGCATCCGTCCTGCCTTGATACGCACTCGGTTAAAACTTAACGGTCTCTTAATGCCAGATCGCCGGTTGCGCCGTCCAGTTGAAAAGGCGCGCCTTTTACATCAGGCCTGAAACAGCGTTAATTTGTGCATTGCACAATAAATGTTGCAATGCACAAATTTCAATGCTATATGCTGGCCAGTTCAATCAATGGAGCACACCCGATGGCCAAGAAAACCACCACGCCCGAAACGACACTCGATCCTGCGAAAGTTCTCGAGCAGGTCCGCGAAACGGCAGAACAGAACCTCGCCGCCGTCAAGGACAATTTTGCAAAGTCGCAAAACGTCCTGACGACGCTGCAGGCTGAAGCCGAAGACGGCGTTGCTGTTGTTCAAGACCAGACATCAAAAATCTCCATGGCGCTCATCGACGTCGTTCGTAAGAACACCGAAGCTAGCCTCATGCATGCTGAAAAGTTGGTCGGTGTCACGTCCATCGCTCAACTCATCGAGCTGCAAACCGGCTTCCTCCGTCAGCAAGCCGAAAACACGCTTGAGACCACGAAAAACCTGCAGACGCTTTATCAGGACGCAGGCACACAGATGGTCGGCGACGCCAAAGATGCTGCAGAAAAAGCAATGTCCGAACTGCGCAAACTCACCTGATACGTATTTACCGCAACTGTTGCCGGTTCCTCCCACCGGGCGATCAGATGCGAGAAAGGCTGGGCCATGATGGCCCGGCCTTTTTTCATCGGCGCTGCCGACAAAACCATGCTTGCAATATCGCGCGCTGCGGACTATGCGTCGCGCTCGCAATCACGCGGGCGTAGCTCAGTAGGTTAGAGCGCTGGATTGTGGCTCCAGAGGTCGGTGGTTCAAATCCACCCGCTCGTACCATACCGCACTGCTCACATGACCGAACACAGACTGGTTTCAACTTTGTGCGTCGCCTGAGCGCATCAGATTTGGAGCGCATTGAAGGCCATCCCGGCTAGTTGCCGCCGCGGTGCCCACCTGTTTCACACGCCGTTATCTGTGCCCGATGAAATCCAAAACGGTCCCTGCGTGCCGCTGACCCGCAAGGCCCTGCACCAATTGTCGGCGGCTCCGTTTCCATATTGATGAACATGAGGTATGCGCCTGCTGTTGGCGCTTTGCCCCTCCAAGATGCGACCGACATCACCTCGACGACAATTTCGCGCTCAAAATTGGCAACAAAGCCGTTAGCAGTAAGAGACTTTCCCGCCACGCTCGCCGCCAACCGGGTGATGCCTTCCTGCTGCCTTTGGTCAAGCAGGTCCAAAAGCGGTACCGGTTCTACCTCTGTGTAAGAGAGCGTTCCGTATACGACTGCGAAGTCAATTCCGGCCTTCTTGGCGGTGTCATAGACTTGAACTGGCGCCTTCTGCTCGCATGACAACGCATGTGCCAATTGCGGCATACTGAGGCTGCAAGCCAAAAGCATCGCCGACATTGCGATCTTGTTGAAGCAGTCTCCACTCACAACAGCGACCCTTGTTTCGAAACCGCATCGTCGCCGTCCCGTGTGATGCTCTTTTGGCCGCGTGCCTTGCCAGCCACGATGGCGTCCGCCTGCGTTTGATCGCCAAACTCGATCTGCAGGGTCTGGCCTGATTTGAGTTTTTTGCCGGTTCTCACCGCCGCGCCGGTTTCATCGCGCACCAATGCAAATCCGCGCGCCAACACGTTCTTGTAAGACAGGGTATAGAGCAGCCGCCGCATGCGCTCCATGTCAGCGGACACGCTTGCCAAACCCGATTGCGCGGCCCGATCAAGCCTTCCGGTCGCCATCTGCATCTTGGCTCGGCCATCAACTGCGAGGCGATCAACCATGCGCGGCTGCAATCGTCGCGACTGCGCGGTCAATTCACGTCCTGCGTTGCTTACCGTGCGTTGCAACGCGTTGGGCAAGCCTTGGCTCAGCCGCTCAAGCTGACTTCGCGCGATATCAAAGCGCGCATCCAACCGCGCTGCTGAGACGCGCGCTGCTGACTGCGCAAACTTCAGTCGTTTTTGACCGATGAAACGGTCGAGACCCGATTGTAAACGCGCCGTCATCCCATCGAGCTTCTGGCGTGGCTGCGCCAGAAGCGCATCAGCGCTCGGCAAGCCCCGTGTCGATGCACGCAAGCGTTCGCGCCGCTGGTCCATGGATCGGCTCTTTGCGCTGTGAAGCCGCGCACCAAGCTGCGCCACATAGGCTTCCAACTCCGCTTTAACCGGCACGACAATTTCGGCTGCGCCTGTCGGCGTCGGTGCGCGAACGTCTGAAACATAGTCAATTAACGTCGTGTCGGTCTCATGGCCGACCGCCGAAATCAGTGGAATGTCAGAATCTGCGGCCGCGCGCGCGACGATTTCCTCATTGAAGCTCCAGAGGTCCTCCACGCTTCCGCCACCGCGCGCGACGATCAATACATCGGGTCGCGCGATGGCGTCGCCGCTTTCCAATCCATTGAAGCCCACAATCGCTCGCGCAACTTCACCGGCAGATGTTTCGCCTTGCACGCGAACCGGCCAGACCAGCACATGCAGCGGGAAACGGTCATTGAGGCGGTGCAGGATGTCGCGGATCACCGAACCCGTCGGCGATGTCACCACGCCAATCACGCGCGGCAAATAGGGCAGGGGTCTTTTGCGTTCGGG
>JBCBHR010000090.1:0-6856 GCA_038525365.1 Pseudomonadota bacterium
CGCGAGATCGCTTTGCCCGAAAATTCAGTGCGCGTACGCGATGGCCATACTGGCGCGCGTAATGAAGGCGATATCGGCTTTGCCACGCTGCGGGGCGGATCGGTGGTCGGTGACCATTCCGTAATCCTTGCGGGACCCGGCGAGCGGGTGACGCTTTCGCACCATGCCGAAGACAGGGCCATTTTTGCGCGCGGCGCGGTGAAGGCCGCGATCTGGGCCGCATCACAGCCGCCCGGTCGATACACGATGCGCGATGTGCTCGGGCTGAACAAAACATAGCTTCATCAACGGGAGAACGATGACATGTCAGGAACGATGGTGCTGGTCCGTCACGGCCAGAGCGAATGGAACATGAAGAACCTCTTTACCGGCTGGAAAGACCCGGACCTGACGGAGCAAGGGGTTGCTGAAGCCATTGAAGCCGGACGCGTCCTCAACGAAGAGGGCCTGAAGTTCGACATCGCGTTCACCTCGGTTCTTCAACGCGCTGAAAAAACCTGCCAGCACATTCTCGATGGCGTCGGCCAACCGGACCTTGAGACAATCCACGACCAAGCGCTGAACGAGCGCAATTATGGCGATCTGGCCGGTCTCAACAAGGATGATGCGCGCGCCAAATGGGGCGAAGAACAGGTGCACATCTGGCGGCGCTCCTACGATACGCCACCGCCCGGTGATGAGGGCGAAAGCCTGCGCGACACCGGAGCGCGCGTGTGGCCGTATTACATGATGGAGGTCCTGCCACGCGTGCTGCGGGGGCAAACCGTTCTGGTGGCTGCACACGGCAATTCGCTGCGGTCCATGGTCATGATC
Source organism: Pseudomonadota bacterium (assembly GCA_038525365.1). Lineage (GTDB taxonomy): Bacteria > Pseudomonadota > Alphaproteobacteria > Rhizobiales > Rhizobiaceae > JBCBDX01. The sequence goes on from JBCBHR010000090.1 coordinate 814, forward strand.
TTGGACAAATTGACGAAAGAAAGTGTAACAACGTTGAACCTCGCCACTGGTGTGCCCATGGTCTACCGTTTACACGCTGATGCCACTGTCGCAGACAAACGTGTGCTTGGGGATATGAGCAAAGCGCACTGAGAATAAGACTGACGATTGGGGCCAGGGTCCGGTGAACAAGATCAACAAGGACTTCCAAAGGGACGGTAAGTCGCCCCTGCGTTATCATCTGCGTTACGCCCGACCGGAAGACCTGCAGCAGATGAATTCGGTCTGTCGCGTGTCCAAAGCCCATTGGGGATATGACGACAATTTTCTCGAAAAAGCGCATTGTGAACTGCGCGTGCCGCTGACGCTGGTGCTCTCCAATCAGGTGATGGTCGCCGACAATGGCAAGGAGATCATTGCGGTCGGCGGGATCGAGAACGAAGCTGACGACACCTTCACGGTGAGCCATTTGTACGTCGATCCGAACTTCATGGGCCAAGGCATTGGCGCAGCGATCTTTGCAGGCTTGTCCGCATTGGCATCCGGCCTTGGCGGGCAATTGCTGTCCATTGTCAGTGACCCAAACGCCGTCGTCTTCTACGAGAAAATGGGCGCATCGGTCGTCGGCGAAGAAAAATCCGCCTCCGAAACCGGGCGCGTCTTGCCGCTGATGCATTTGCCGCTGGTCAAAGACGGCTAGCGGGCTGACCGGTCTCCGCCGCCAGCCGCGCGGCCTTGTCTTCCCATAGGCAGATGTCTTTGATCGGACACGACGCGCAGTTTGGCGCGCGTGACGTACAAACCCGTTTGCCAAACTGGATCAGCCAGAAGTGACCATCGCGCATCGCCCAGTCCGGAGAGCGTGCCTCCAATGATTTGGCTGTCTGCTCCTCGGTCTTGCCCGCCGCCAGGCCGGTGCGATTGCACACACGGTGCACATGCGTATCAACGGCGATCACGTCCGCACCGAATGTGAAACTCATGACGATGTCCGCGCATTTTCGCCCAATGCCCGGCAGCGACAACAGCCCGTCACGCGTGTTCGGCACAACTCCACCGTGGTCGGCCAGGAGCGTCGTGCAGAATTTGCGAATGTTTCTGGCTTTCATGTTGTAGAGCCCGGCCGGTTTGATCGACGCTGCAATTTCGGCATCGTCAAGCGCCAACATCTGTTCCGGCGTCTTTGCCAGCGCAAACAAGTTGCGCGTGGCAAGCGCCGTGTTCTGATCACGCGACTGCGCCGACAGCATGCACGAGATGCACGAGCGAAACGCATCCGGCTGCCCCTTCGGCCCCTTGGCGTTTGCAGTCCGTCCGGGCATCACCTCGGCGAGACGGCGGTAAAGCGTCTCGACGTCGGCGGGTGCGAGGAGTTTGCTGGCGACGGCTTTGCGTTTTGGTGCGGACATACGAAGTCACATAGCGCCGAACTTGGCTTATGCACCCGTCGCATCACGCTTCGCTCGAAACGCGGAACATGGGGCAAGTGCATTGGCCGGGCTTCATCGTCGTTTCATCGAAGCGCTGGGAGCAGCCCGCGGCATCATCGCAGACCGCTTTGGCGGTATATGTGCGTGGCATGTGATCCCTCAGGATGCGGATTTTGGTGGCAGCTTACGGCATTTATCCCCCACCCGCCAACTGCCCCGCTTCCCAGCCGAGCATGGCGCGTTTTCGGGTGAGGCCCCAATGGTAGCCGGTCAGCGCGCCGGACTTGCCCATGGCGCGGTGGCAAGGGACGACAAAAGAGATCGGGTTTGCGCCAACGGCGGCACCAACCGCGCGGGCGGCCTTTGGTTTTCCGATGTCTTCGGCGATCTGCGAATAGGGCACCGCCTTGCCCATAGGAATGCGCAGCAGCGCTTCCCAGACCGACACCTGAAAATCGGTGCCGATCAACACGACGCGCAAGGGCTGTTCATCGCGCCACTTGTCAGGGGCGAAGATGCGCGCGGCATAGGGCATGGTCGCGGCCATGTCTTCTTCAAAACCGGCAAACGGCCAGCGGCCTGCCATATCATCGAAACAAGCCTGCTCCTCGCCTGCATCGCAAAACGCCAGCCCTGCCAGTCCGCGCTCGGTGACCATGATCAGAGCCAAGCCAAATGGTGAGACGTGCCAGCCATAGCGGATCGTCAGACCGGCACCCCTAGATTTGATTTCGCCGGGGCTCATCGCCTCATGCGTCACAAACAGATCGTGCAGCCGTCCGGGACCCGACAGGCCAAGCTCATAGGCCGCATCAAGAAGCGGCATGTCAGACGCCAAGAGCGCGCGTGCATGATCAATAGTGACTGCCTGCAAAAACGCCTTTGGTGAGAGCCCGCACCAGCGCGTGAACAGTTTTTGCAGCGCGGTCGGTTCCATCTCGACGCGCCGCGCCAAATCTTCAAGCGAAGGTTGGTCACGCCAGTTCTCCGAGATGTTGGCGATGACATCGGCGATAATTGCGTAGTCGCCATCGGTGTCGATTTCGTGGGTGAGAACGGTTTGCGGCTGCATCGGATCGGCCTCTTGGGAATATCGTGTTGCGCGAAGAGACCATGCCGCCCAGCGCAAAACCACCCGAAACTTGACGCGTCAGCGCTTGGCGGTCGCCAGTGCGCGCTGAAATGCAGAGGCAAAGCTTTCTTTGTCATCCGGGTTCAGGAAAGAGCCAATGGTCGACGTGACACCCTCGCCGCGGATCTGCATGCGCGTAATACCAAACTCGTCGTCGCGGTCCACATGGAACCGCGCAAAGATCGTGTTGAAGGTATGCTGGCGGCGTTTGCCGTTTGGCTCGGTCTTTTTGACGGTCAAGCCGGTGCGGCTGAGGATTACCTCTTCGGAACGGCGGCCCGCGCGGTAGGACACTTTGATCGCCACGTACAGGATCAGCACATCAATCGCCATGAAGATCGCGACGGGCCACGCGCCGAGATAATAGTAGAACGCAGCGTTTGAGCCGCAAATCGCAATGAACACGGCCATCAGCACTGCAAACCCGCCGGGTGTCATGGACCGATAAGGCACAAGGATTGCGGAAAACTCAGGCGCATCGCTATGGTTTTGCGCGCTTGCGTCTATGTCTGGTTGCAACTCTCCCATGGACGAAGGTTATAGGGGCCGATGCCAGCAGAAAAAGTGCCAAAAAAGCCGCAGACCAAGCAAACCAAGGCGAAGGCAAAGCCGTTCAAGAAAATCGCTTCGCCCAAAAAGCGCAAACGCCTGCCGCGCACGAAATACACAACAGACGAACTGCGCGAGATGTTCCGGCGCTTTTCCGTGCAACGCCCGGAGCCGAAGGGCGAACTTGCCCATGTGAACCCTTTCACATTGGTCGTTGCCGTCGCCCTATCGGCACAGGCGACCGATGCGGGTGTGAACCGCGCGACGCGTGAGTTGTTCAAGATCGCTGACACGCCGGAAAAGATGCTGGCGCTTGGCGAGGAAAAAGTCGGCGAATATATCAAGACCATCGGCCTATGGCGCAACAAGGCCAAGAACGTGATCGCGCTTTCCCAAAAACTCGTTGATGATTTTGGCGGAGTTGTGCCGCAAACGCGCGAGGCATTGGTGACGCTGCCGGGCGTTGGGCGCAAAACCGCCAATGTCGTCATGTCCATGGCGTTCGGCATCCCGACCATGGCCGTCGATACGCACATCTTGCGCATCGGCAAACGCATCGGCCTCGCGCCTGCCGATCACCCCGACGACGTTGAAGCCATCCTCATGAAGATCATACCGGAGGAGTATCTCTATCACGCCCATCATTGGCTCATCCTGCACGGGCGCTACACCTGCAAAGCCCGCACGCCAGACTGCGCGGCCTGTGTGATTGCCGACATCTGCAAGTCAAAGGAAAAGACAAATTTAGAACCCGCACCGCTGGTGCGCCTGCCGGATCAGATTATTGAGTGAACCGGACGCGAATGATATACATATTGAAAAGGTATATCATGGAGTGAGAAATGCGTGTTTCCAAATGGGGTAACAGCCTTGCCATTCGCCTGCCAAAGGCCGTTGTCGATGCGCTCGAGCTACGAGAAGGCGACGAAGTGCGCGTCACGTTGAAAGACCAAGGGATCATCGCGGTCGACCGGAAACCCACACCTGCCGAATTGCTGGCGCGGCTTGATGCATTGGATATCAAGTTGCCGGCAGATTTCGTTTTCGATCGCGACGAAGCCAATGCGCGGTGATGCGTGTTTTTTCGACAGTAACGTCGTCCTGTACTCCCAATCGGTGGATCCCAAGAAACGAGCGGTCGCCAGACGCCTGATTGGTAAAGGCGGGTGCATCAGCGTCCAAGCCCTCAATGAGTGCGCAAATGTGCTCAGACGCCGCTATCAATACGACATCGCCCTCGTCGGCGCATTCACCAAGGGTCTTTGCGAAATGATGGTGGTACACGCTGTTACCGAGGAGACGCACCATTTCGCGATACAGATCATGGGCGAGTTTCGACTGGCGACCTATGATGCTTTGATCGTGTCTTCGGCCATCGAAAGCGGCGCTCAGATCTTGTATTCAGAAGACATGCACAACGGTTTAAGGATTGGCGAACTGACCATCGTCGACCCATTCAAAGCCTAGGTGGTTGCCTCAATCGCCTTGTGCAGATGCACCATGAGTGCGGCGCCAAAAAGCGGCGTTAGCAAGTTCAAGAGCGGGATTGCCATAAAGCCTGCGATGACGAAGCCCGCCAGGAGCACGTGGCGTGAATTGGCGGAGAACAGCGCTTTGGTGTCGGCTTCGTTGTGGAAGCGCATGGCGGCAAGTTGGAAGTACTCACGGCCCAAGAGATAGCCGTTCACCGCAAAGAATGCGATCAACGTTATGCCGGGCACGAACCAGAGCAGAATGGCCAGCAAATTGCCGACGATGACGATGCCGAAAAACTTCACCGACATGATGATGGATTGGCCAACCGGAAGCGCCGTGCCCGGCTGATCACCGGGATAGTCCTGCCGCTCCACATGTTCAGCGACCTCATCGAGAAAAATACCGGCAATCGCCGCCGACACGGGGCCGATCAGAAAGGCCAGCATGGCGGCGCTTAGAAGCCCGAACAGGATCGTTGCAATGACCGCCGCAGGGCCGCCAAATTGCGCGGCGATAGGAACGGAGAAGACGACCAACTCCATGCCGAACCAACTGCCAACCACGGGAACGACCGCCTCCACCGTCCATACAAGCCCGAACCATAAGAGGATGAGCGAAGCGATGGTCAGGCCGATTGCCTTCCAGAACACCTGCCGCATGGCTGGGTCGAACAATTCTCCAAGCGCTTTTCGGGTGGCGGCGATGACCATTGATCAAAGATGGGGACAACTCGACGCGGCCGCAAGCTGGTGATGCCTTGCAATGCGTTGCCGCTTCGCTATTGCGGAGCCACGAACCGGCGAGGCTTCCATGAGCGAGAACACCACCTACGACGTCCTTTGCATTGGCAATGCAATCGTTGACATCATCGCACGCGCAGAAGACGACTTCTTGCGCGACAATGACATCATCAAGGGCGCGATGAACCTGATCGACGCGGAACGCGCGACGCTGCTCTATGACCGCATGGGGCCTGCGGTGGAGACATCAGGCGGCAGTGCCGGAAACACCGCGGCGGGCGTCGCGTCCTATGGTGGCAAGGCGGCATACTTCGGCAAGGTGTGTGACGATCATCTGGGCGGCATTTTCCGCCATGACATCCGCGCACAGGGCGTGGCGTTCGACACGCTGCCGCTCTTTGCGGAACCGCCAACTGCACGCTCGATGATTTTTGTGACGCCGGACGGCGAACGCTCGATGAACACCTATCTCGGCGCTTGCGTTGAGTTGACACCCGACGATGTGGAAGCCGACAAGGCCGCGCAATCCAAAGTGACCTATTTTGAAGGCTATCTCTGGGACCCGCCGCAGGCAAAGGACGCAATCCGGGAGACCGCACGCATTGCCCATGAGAACGGACGCGAAGTGGCGATGACGCTGTCCGACCCATTTGCAAACACGATGTCGACCGTGCCGGAGCGCATCAGTTCCAGGAATTCGTCGCGGTACCGGTCTACACAAAACGGGTCGGACAGCG